>NZ_CAJQQI010000054.1 GCF_905480415.1 uncultured Algibacter sp.
AATTTTTCGTTTTTTGTGATTATATTTCTAGCACCGTTATTTTCTAGTACTTTCAAATTTCCTTCAATAGCTTTATTTATATCTAAACTATCTAGTTTTTGAATTAGAACAGTAGTTGAAACGGCTATAGTTAGTTGTTCCGTCTGTTCAAAACCAAAAGAAGAAAGCTTCATTTTACCTTTTAATTCTTCAGGTAATAGTACTTCAGTTCTTTTTAAAACTTGAGGAGTCGTTATATTCACGGGTGGAAATCCGTATTCACTTCGAACCCAATCACCTTCCAAAAGGGCTTTGCTATCATGTCCGATAATGGTGTCCTTCACAATATCAAAACCATATTTAATTGAAAGTCCTGTTAAAGTAGCTATTAGTAAAAAGATGCTAATGCCTACTGTTAACCATATCTTTTTTCGTTCTTTTTTACGTTCTTGTTCTTCTCTGTATTTTTCGTCTAAAAGCTTTTCTTCTTCTGTTGGCTCTGGTAATGCTTCTTTGACATGATCTATTTCAACATCGATCGTTTCTCTATCGATTTTAGCTAACTCAATATCTGGAGCAGATTTAGCAAATTTTACCAAATCGGCTCGTTTTAAAATGCTTTCTAAATTTTTAATATCGTCTTTACTTAAGTCAACTCGATTACCCTCTTTAAGCAAATTCAATCGTGTTATTAACTCGTCTGTTGTACTTTCTAAAGCGTGATCGTATACTTTTTCATCAAGATATTTTCTGATGATAAACGTAAGATCCGAATAATACTCTTTTAAATTTTGATTCTCCAAATAAGGGCTATCGTCTAGCTTTCTTAATGCCAACTTAGCTCTATCATAAGGTGGTAATAAAGCTATTTTCTGATCTTCTGTTAATGGCTTTTTTCGCCAGATAAACCAGAATAGTAAGAATGCTATTGCTGCAATAATCAGCAACGTTAATAATAAATATTTCCACCAATTACTCCCGCTTTTTTCAACAGCTATAATAGGTTTAATGTCATAAAGGGCTTGAGTGGTATCTACCACTACATTATTAACTTCTACGTTTAACGAATCGGTAAAAAAGGTTTTATCACCAATAATAATTTTTTGCCTCGGAATAGTATAAGATCCGGAATCAAATTGCGTTAAACCATATTTTTTAATCAGATTATATTTATCTTTTTTCTTAAGCGTGTCAATAGAATAAGATTCAATCATTTCCAAAGGTGAAAATGTTTGTCCTTCGGGAAATACGATTAAATCTGTTGTGTCTGCTTCAACCTGAATGTGATACGTAATTTGTTCGCCAATTTTTATGGACGTTGAATCTATTGAAGATGTTACTTGCGCAAATGAGAAAAAAGAGCATAGAATAAAGAGTAAAGACAGAACAAGTATTCTTGTCTGCTTTATTTTAAAATTCGTTAATCTAAAATCGTTAATCATAAATCGTTAATCTTTTTATCCTCTTCTTTTAAAATACCCTAGCAGTTTTTTTACATAGCTTTCGTCTACACGACAATCAATAGCTCCTGCTCCAGATTTAGTAAAACTTTCTTTATAATAGTTCACTTTTTGATGATAAAACTTTCCATAATTAAGACGTACTTTTTTTGAAGATGTATTGACCAGCATCAATTCACCAGTTTCTTCATCTTGCATTTGTACCATACCTAAATTTGGTATGTCTTTCTCTCGCTTATCATATACTCTAATACCTGTAACATCATGTTTACCAGAAACAATTTTCATGGTTTGATGATAGTCATCTGCAATAAAATCTGAAAGCACAAATACAATCGCTTTTTTCTTCATCACATTTTGCATGAATTTTAAAGCTTCGACTAAATTGGTATGCTTACTTTCTGGTTTAAATTCAATCAATTCACGAATAATTCGAAGCACATGCGAACGCCCCTTTTTTGGAGGAATATATAATTCCACTTTATCTGAAAATAAAATAAGTCCAATTTTATCGTTATTCTGTGTTGCTGAAAATGCTAAAGTTGCTGCGATTTCAGTAACCACTTCATTTTTAAATTGCTGTTCGGTACCAAATAACTCGGAACCTGAAATATCGACCATGAGCATCATGGTTAGCTCACGTTCTTCTTCAAATACTTTAATATAAGGTTCGCTATAACGTGCGGTAACATTCCAGTCTATATTTCGAACATCATCCCCAAACTGATACTGACGAACTTCACTAAACGTCATACCACGCCCTTTGAAAGTAGAATGATATTCACCTCCAAAGATATGATCAGACAACCGCCGTGTCTTTATCTCAATTTTACGTACTTTTTTTAGTAATTCTTTAGTATCCATCTATTCAGTAAACAGTTTTCAATCGCAGTTTTCATTTATCAATAAACCGTTGAGCTTTTTTAGTATTCAGTCGATTAAGCGACTGCTCATTGAGACTGAATACTAGAAACTCCTTTATGGTACTTCTATTTCGTTCACTATTTTACTTATGATATCTTCAGAAGTTACATTTTCTGCCTCCGCTTCGTAAGTAATGCCAATTCTGTGCCTTAACACATCATAAACTACGGCGCGCACATCCTCAGGAATCACATAGCCACGACGCTTAATAAATGCATAACATTTTGCTGCTGTGGCTAGATTAATACTTCCACGAGGTGAAGCTCCAAATGATATTAATGGTTTTAAAGCTGGAAGTCTGTATTTATCTGGATAACGTGTTGCGAAAATAATATCCAGAATATATTTTTCAATTTTTTCATCCATGTAAACTTCACGAACTGCTTCTTGAGCTTTTAATATTTGTGTTACCGAAACCACAGGATTTACTTTTTCCCAAGCGCCCTTCAAATTAGCTCTCATTATCATTTGCTCTTCGTCAATTTTTGGATAGTCAATAACTGTTTTTAGCATAAAACGGTCAACCTGGGCTTCGGGTAAAGGATAAGTTCCTTCTTGCTCAACAGGGTTTTGCGTAGCCATTACTAAAAATGGTTTGTCAAGTATAAACGTTTCATCACCAATAGTTACTTGCTTTTCTTGCATCGCCTCTAGTAGCGCCGATTGAACTTTTGCTGGAGCTCTATTTATCTCATCTGCTAAAACGAAATTTGCAAAAATTGGTCCTTTTTTTATAGAGAAATCATTAAGTTTCATGTTGTAGATTAACGTACCCGTAACATCAGCTGGTAATAGATCTGGAGTAAATTGTATTCTACTAAAGCTACCGTCTACCGCTTGTGCCAAAGTGTTTATCGCCAATGTTTTTGCTAATCCAGGAACACCTTCTAATAAAATATGTCCTTGTCCTAATAAACCAATCAGCAAACGCTCCACCATGTGTTTTTGACCCACGATAACTTTATTCATTTCGAACATCAGTAAATCAACAAAAGCGCTCTCTTTTTCAATTTTCTCATTAATCGACTTAATATCAATTGTCCCTGTTTCTTCCATCATTTTTTATTTTATTATAACCCAAAAATACTGGCCAAATTTCAAGTATGCAAAATGTCAAAAAAATTATTGAAAAGGTGTTAAAGAATGGTTAAAAAATAGGCGAAGAGCCTTTATTTAGAGCTTTAACGAATTATTATGATAAGTAAATCTTAAATGAGATTTTAAATTAAAAAAAGTAAAGCGCAATACCGAAAGATATTGCGCTTTACTTTTATAAGAACTGTATTCTATTATGTCAATACTAAAGTAGCATCTATAACTTCTTCCTCAGCTGGTTCTAAGGTAATCATGAATTCTTGAGAAATATAACCATCTGCACTTATTGTAACGGTATAATCTCCTGGTGCCAAATCTTGAATTGTATATATGCCATCTATGTCTGCTTCAACACTTGTTGAAGCGGTATCATTAATAGCTATTGTTGCTGTAATTCCTGCGGTTAAACCAGATATCGTTCCTGTTATTAAACCTGGTTTTAGTATTAACTCAATGGCTTCAGTAATTGTAGTAACTTCACCATTAATAACTGCAACACCAACTTCAATTCCATTAGAGTAATCAGATTCTTCGTCTACAGGTGAAATAATCACATCGTAGGTTCCTGCAGGAACACCCCACAAAGCAAAAGCACCTGTGCTATCTGTGTAAGATGAAATCACAAAATCATCATCTGTTTCTGGAGTACCGTTATCATCTATTAAAACAGAAGCTACTGCAGGTACATCACTGGGAGTAATCGTTCCTTCAATAATACCAGAATTCACTTCAGCACTTACGTATAACACGGGTTTCAAAATAATATTTCCAGAATTTCCAGCATGAACAATAGATTTTTCTACATTAAAATCTAGAATAAAATCGTAACTAAAACCTTCTTCTATAACTGTGTTTAGTTTTAATTTTAAACCCGATTGTTGAGCACTTGGAGTTTTAAGATCAAACGCTTCATCTTCATCATTTTTATCTTTTATAACAATGGTATTACCATCACCAAGCACCAATCTCATTTGACTTAAGGTTCCTGCTGGAACGGAAAATCTATCAACAAGAACTTTACTTATACCTCCTGTGAAATCTAGTAAGTCTACAATTCCACTTTCAGATTCAAGCGAAACCCAACCGTTTTCATCGATGTTATCATTATTCATTTTAATCATAACATCGACTATTTCGACATTAACAGCTTCATAATCACCAGGAGCATCTACTAATCTTACCGAGATGGTAGGCTCTTGTAGATTAATTTTACTAGATTCAGAATCTTTATCACAAGACAAAAATAATGCTACAAATAAAAAGGGAAGGATTAATTTTAACTGTTTTACAATTTTCATAATCATCTAAAATTTAAAATATTTATATTAATGTATTTACGGAAATTTAAAGGGTTTAGATGTTTTAATTTGCTTTATAAGTAGAAAAGACTCAATCATATATTAAATCTATTACACCTGAAAATTTATATACATTAAATGACCTCAATAACTATAATTTAATTAGGTTTTTAAGTACTTTTATAAACGACATTAATAATACAATACATGAAAAAAACAGCGCTAATTACTGGAGCTACGAGCGGAATTGGTGAAGCCACCGCCTACGAATTCGCAAAACAAGGCATCAATTTAGTACTCTGTGGAAGACGTTTAGAACGCTTAAACACCATTCAAAAAGCTTTAGAGCGCTTTACCGATGTACATATTTTAAACTTTGATGTTCGCGATAAAGACGAAACCTTTAAAGCCATCGCTTCACTTCCCAAAGCATTTAAAACTATAGATATCCTTATAAACAACGCAGGCAATGCTCATGGTCTCGACCCTATCCAAAGCGGAAGCATTGATGATTGGGACGCTATGATGGATATTAATGTAAAAGGCTTATTGTACGTGAGTAAAGCTATAATCCCGCAAATGACTGAGCGTAAATCTGGACAAATTATTAATATTGGGTCTTCTGCTGGTAAAGAAGTATACGCAAAAGGGAACGTATATTGTGCTAGCAAACATGCTGTTTTAGCTATTACAGAAGGTATGCGAATAGACTTAAACCCTTTCGGAATTAAAGTTGGCTCTATAAACCCTGGCTTGGTTGAAACCGAATTTTCTCAAGTGCGCTTTAAAGGTGATGCTATTGCAGATAATGTTTATAAAGGCTTTAAAGCACTGCAAGCTAAAGATATTGCTGATATTATCTATTTTGCTATATCTAGACCTCCCCATGTAAATATTGCTGATTTGTTGGTGTTTCCAACTGCTCAAGCCAACTCAACAACAGTCAAAAAATCTTTATAAATTAAAGGATCCCTGCCGGCGTAGGAAGTGATTATGATTAACAAACGCTTACTTATAAAACACCTTTTAGCTCATAACGATGAGAACAGTTTTTATGATAAAAAGCGAAAAATTGATATCAGCCATAAGGAAGGAAAAGCAAAATTTCTGAAGCATATTTGTGCACTTTCTAACAGTAATCCAAAAAATAATTCCTTTATTGTTATTGGTGTTGAAGATGAGGACAACAAAATTATCGGTGTCGATTTTTTTGATGATAGTAAAATACAAAACCTCATCAATGCTTATTTGAGCCACCCACCGATTGTTTCATATGAAAATATTCCGTTTCCACATTTACCTGATGATAAAGTAGTTGGTTTAGTTACTATTAGGCCTACAGGAAAAATAACATCACTTAGAAAAAATATCTGGAAATATTATGGTGGTTCTGTCTTTTTTAGAGATGGAAGTATGAGTATGCCTAAAGTTTTTGACCTCGAATTAAAGGATGCCAATTCTAAAATTGTTGAGGCTATTGAAAAACATGCTCAAAACAATATGGAACATACCTTAAATGGAGTTTTCGACTTTATGACTACCCGTAAAGACTTTAATGCACAATACAAAGTATTCAAGGAATATTTTGTAGTCTGTTGGGCGGGGCAGAAAAAAATAGTAAAAAAAGAGGTCTTCTACTCTCGAGTTGATATTGAATTGATTAACGAACAAGTACGTTTATTTTTTTCAGCTTTAGATGACGTTTCTATTACTATTAATGATGATAGTTTTAAAATTATTGAATACGTAAATCTTGGATTTCAAGATTCAAACAAATATTACCAATTAGAAGAAACCATTATTAAGTTTGAGGATAACGTAAATTATAACATTGAAACGCGTTTATTGTTTGAACCACCTCAGTTTAATAAAAAAGACCTTCATCATATTTACAATACCAATAATGCTATTTTAGAAAAGCTGAAAAAAGGACTCACATTAACAGATAGAGAAGAAATGGACCTTAAAAATTTGCCAGCTACTTATTTAATATGTTATTTAAATTTATTTCAGCAGGCCATAGATAAGCTTAACGAAGCCAAGCCCTACTTAAAATCTTATAATAAGGATGTTTACCATTTGTATAAAGAGTCCTTACGGATATTAAGGAAAGTAAAATACAGTTAATAATTTAACCTTGAGTAAACTTTTGGGTGTTTGATTTTTGAAAAAAAATCGTACAGGTATGTTTGGTTTTTGAAAAAAAATCGTACATTTGTGCCGCTATTAATCTTTTTAATTAACCTTGTACCCCAAATCGTTAAGATAGGTTCAAGGTTTTTTTATGCTCTTTTTTATCTTAAAAGTTATTGTTACTATTTTGAATGATTTTTGTTTGCGTTAGAGATTGAGGTATTTGTTGAAGCTCCCCGACGCAGAAGGGAGCGACTGCAGAAAGCCCGACCCCTGGGTAACGCCCAAATGATTTATGAAGACAAAAAAAACCGTTCCTGATTAGAAACGGTTTTAAATATTATATAAGCCTAATATCCTACAAATCAAACTTAATTCCCTGTGCCAAAGGTAATTCGTCTGAGTAATTGACTGTATTTGTTTGACGACGCATGTACACTTTCCAAGCATCAGATCCTGATTCACGTCCACCACCTGTTTCTTTTTCACCTCCAAAAGCACCTCCAATTTCAGCGCCAGATGTACCAATATTTACGTTAGCAATACCGCAATCTGACCCAGCATAAGATAAAAACTTTTCTGCTTCTTTCATTTCGTTTGTCATAATTGCAGAAGATAAACCTTGAGCAACGCCATTTTGTTTTTCAATAGCGTTTTCAACCTCTCCAGAATATTTCATTAAATATAAAACAGGAGCAAATGTTTCGTGTTGTACAATTTCGAAATGATTTTCTGCTTCAATAATAGCTGGTTTTACATAACAACCACTTTCATAACCTTCACCTTCCAAAACTCCGCCTTCAACTAAAATCTTCCCACCTTCAGCTTTTGCTTTTTCAATAGCAGCTAAATATGTATTAACGGCACCTTTATCAATTAAAGGGCCTATATGATTGGTTTCATCTAATGGATTACCAATAGTTAATTGACCATAAGCACCAACAATGGCATCTCTCACTTTATCGTAAACTGATTCGTGAATAATTAAACGACGTGTTGATGTACAACGTTGTCCTGCAGTTCCAACAGCGCCAAATACGGCACCAGGTACTACAACTTTTAAATCTGCTGTAGGTGTAATAATAATGGCATTGTTTCCTCCTAATTCTAATAAAGATTTTCCAAAACGCTCGGCAACTGTTGCACCAACTATTCTTCCCATTCTTGTAGAACCTGTAGCAGAAACTAAAGGAATTCTAGAATCTGTAGTCATCATTTCACCTACTTTATAATCACCATTGATGATACAAGAAATCCCTTCTGGTAAGTTATTATCTTTTAAAACTGCTGCAATAATATTTTGACAAGCAACAGAACATAAAGGCGCTTTTTCAGACCCTTTCCAAACACATACATCACCACAAATCCATGCTAGAGCTGTATTCCAAGCCCAAACGGCTACAGGAAAGTTAAATGCAGAGATAATACCAACAACACCTATTGGATGCCATTGCTCTCTCATAACGTGTCCTGGACGTTCAGACGGAATGGTTTGACCATTTAATTGTCTAGACAGTCCAACTGCAAAGTCACAGATATCAATCATTTCTTGAACTTCTCCGTAACCTTCTTGTAAAGACTTACCCATTTCGTAAGAAACCAATTTCCCTAAAGGC
>NZ_CAJQQI010000055.1 GCF_905480415.1 uncultured Algibacter sp.
GGTTGCGTTCTCCTCCAGAGAGTACACGTACATATTTTTCAGCCTCGTCTCCTCTAAACAAAAACGAACCTAAAATATCTCGAACTTTACTTCTATTAGTTTCGTTTGCCGCATCAATCATGGTATCTAAAACTGTTTTATTACCATCAAGATATTCTGCTTGATTTTGAGCAAAATACCCAATCTGCACATTATGCCCTAGTTTTAAATTCCCATCGTACTTAATATCACCAACTATTATTTTGGCCAATGTAGATTTACCTTGACCGTTTTGTCCAACAAAAGCTGTTTTACTATTACGCTCAATAAATAAATCAATATTTTTTAAAACTTGATTATCACCGTAATTTTTAGATATATTTTCAGCCTCAACAACAACTTTTCCTGGTGTTATCGAAACTGGAAAATTAAGCGTCATAACACTATTATCATCTGCATCAACCTCAATCCTATCAATTTTATCTAACTTTTTAATAAGCGATTGCGCCATAGTTGCCTTTGAAGCTTTAGCACGAAACTTCTCAATTAACTTCTCAGTCTGTTCAATTTGTTTTTGCTGATTTTTTTGAGAGGCCAGCTGTTGTGTTCTTAACTCCTCACGCAAAACTAAATACTTCGTGTAAGGCTTTGGATAATCATAAATACGCCCTAGAGAAATTTCAATAGTCCTATTCGTAACATTATCTAAAAACATTTTATCGTGCGATACAATAACCACGGCTCCCGCATAGTTTCTTAAAAACCCTTCTAACCAAATGATAGATTCTATATCTAAGTGATTTGTAGGTTCATCTAAAAGTAAAATATCATTATTTTGTAGTAGTAGTTTAGCTAACTCAATACGCATACGCCATCCACCAGAAAAGGTATCAGTAAGCTTCTCAAAATCTTGTCGCTGAAAACCTAATCCTTGAAGAATTTTTTCAGTATCTCCTTGATAGTTGTAACCACCAAGAATTTCATATTGATGCTGAAGCTCGTTAACGTCAATCATCAATTGATGATAACCATCACTTTCATAATCAGTACGCTCAGCAAGTTGGGTGTTTACAGCCTCCATTTTAGCTTCTAACGTTTTAATTTCAGTAAACGCTTCATAGGCTTCTTCTAAAACAGTTCTACCTAAAATAAAATCTATATCCTGCTTTAAAAAACCAATTTTAAGTTCTTTATCAGCTGCAATTTGACCTGTATCAGGCTCCATCTCTTTTGATAAAATTTTCAGCATTGTAGATTTACCTGCTCCATTTTTCCCAATAAGCCCTATCCTATCACCATTACCTAATTTGAAAGTTATGTCTTCAAAAAGGTATTCCCCTTGAAATGAAATTGATAAATTATGGATGTTCATCATAGAAAGTAAACTTTTATTACAAAGCAGAATTATTAAAATGGTATTTTTGCTCTATAATTTAGCACGCAAAAGTACATAAATTATATGTTTAAAAAAGGAACAAAATTATATTGTATTTTATCTGGTACTTGCCCAAAATGCCATGAAGAATCTATGTATAAAAACAAAAATCCTTATATTCTTTCTGAGGCTTTAAGCATGCATGAAACATGCAACAATTGCAATACAAAATATAAAATAGAACCCTCATTTTTTTATGGTGCTATGTATGTAAGTTATGGCGTAGGTATTGCCTTTGCTGTAGCTGCTTTTGTAATAAGTTACTTTGTTTTTAATGCAAGCATTAATTATATTTTTATCTCTATTGTGGCAACTTTAATCGTTTTTATGCCCGTAATAATGAGGCTTTCCAGGAATATTTGGATTAACCTTTTTATGAATTACGATAAATCTTTGGCGAAGAAATAATTTTTTAAGGCCCTACCGGCAGTCAGGATAACACAAAGGTCAGGCTATATTCTTTGATTTTTATATTAGATTAGTGAACTCAGGAATATAAACAGTTAACTACTCGCTTACTCCTGTTTAGGTCAACTCAAAACAAAGTACTCGATCCCTAATGCGAGTCCAACTGAAACTTTTAGTTTAAGATTTAAAACGATTAATATCAATTTCCTTTTCTAATGGTGCTTTGTGTTCAATAAAATCATAAAGTTGTTTAGCAACATAAGGGCCAATCATTACACCTCGCGTTCCAAGTCCGTTCAATACAAATAGACTCTCATGTTCTTGGTGCTTACCAACCAAAGGCCTTCTATCTTTAACCGTAGGCCTAATACCAGCTACTTGATCAACCACTTCAAAAGAACAATTTATAAGTTTTTTAAGTTTATCTAAAAGCTGTTCTTTTGCCTTTTTAGTAGTTTCATGACTTAAATCTTTCCACTCATAAGTCGCACCAACCATATATAAATCATCACCTAACGGAATCAAAAAAACACCCGCTTTTAAAACATAATCAAATTTTAAATTTGGCGCGTGAATCGTCAATAACTCCCCTTTTGTTGGAACTAAAGGCAAATTATTAAAATACGGATTCTGTCTTACACCCGAACCTTCAGCAAATACGATATGTGTTGACTTTATATTTTTGTAATTAACCCCTTTACCTTGTATTTTTAGGTCATCATAATTAAATGAAGTTTCAAACAATAACTCATTTTTTAATAAATCGGTTTTATAAACTTCAATCATGGTTTTCACATCAACTCTACCTGTTTCTAAAACCTCACCAAAACCAAAAGACGCATCAATAGCGGTATTATCATTCTTAATAATTTTAGGGGAAAGATATCTTGAAAGCGACGGCTTATCTGAAGCTGCAAACCAATCATTTTGTTCTTCTAGAGAAGCAAATTTTCTATAAACAGGCATTTTATAATCTAGTTTTACATTGAGCCTATCTTCAATAGTTGCATAAAATGGCAGCGCAAGATCTAACTGCTCACTACTTTTCCAAACTGATGTAAAGCGTTTTAGTACAACCGGGTTATATAAGCCTCCGGCAACTGTTGAAGATTTTTGAGAAGCATTATCAAACACTACAAAGGTTTTGCCATTTGCTCTTAATTGCTCGCAAAAAGAAATTCCAGCAATCCCTACACCAACTATAATATAATCTAACGTCATAATGAAAGCTAAGATAATTAGAATGTAGATTCCTGACTACACATGAGTAACAAAAAAAACGCCCACTTAAAAAGTGAGCGCTTAAATTTTATGGATTATTATGGCTTAATAAGTCCACATGTCTAGTTCAAAATCTCTAATTTTATCTTTGATCCTTTCAGACTCAAGTAATTGCATTAGCGCATTTTGAGACACATATTCTGTTATGGCTCTATCACCTTGTACATTTTCTTCTCTGAAAATATATCCTTGAAAACGTCTTGCATTCAACACGTGATCAAAAGAAAATGGCATAGAACTATTTTCATTGTTAAAAGATTTAGCCTCGTGTAATACCTCTCTCGCATCTGGGAAGAATACCCAAAACAGAGGTACTAAATCTGGCTCAAAGTCATCAATAAAGTTAACATCTGGCGCAACAGGAGCAATACCTAACAATCTATATTTCATTTCAGCTTGACGCTTATCAAAATACCAAAGTCCTTTAATATGGTACTCCTTAATATCAGCAGCAGTAATATCTCTTTGATTAATATACTCTGCAGATAAT
This sequence comes from uncultured Algibacter sp., assembly GCF_905480415.1. Taxonomy (GTDB): domain Bacteria; phylum Bacteroidota; class Bacteroidia; order Flavobacteriales; family Flavobacteriaceae; genus Algibacter_B. The sequence continues at coordinate 3,594 of NZ_CAJQQI010000055.1, forward strand.
TCTTCACCAGCATTTAATTGCTCAATACCCAACTCTGTGGTATCAATCATTTTTAATGCAGATTCAATATCTTTTAAGGTTCTTTTTGTTGTAAAATAAGAATCATCATAGATGTTTTTAATTTTTCCGTTTTGGATGTTCTTCATAAGTACATCATACAAAGACCTTCTATCACTCCCTATATTATTAGTATCTATTGGGTAGTATAGAGGAAAATTTGCACGTTCATCTAGCACAACCTTTTCCCAAGTCATTTTAGAAAATAAGATATCTCTATCATCAACATAACCATATTCTAGAGGCTTGTCATTGTCAACTGCTTTTTGAGCCACAGTTCTCACACCTATTTCATCAGGGCTTTTAGCATTAAGTATATTAGCTTGAGCAAACATGCTTGATGCTGTAAAAACAGTAGCCACGGTTAATAAAAAACGTTTTAATTTCATCTTAATTATTATTTTACATTTTAATTATTAGAGATAATCTTATGGAAGATTATCTCTAATAGTTTAATCTAATTTGTAAGCTCAACAAAAACAGGCGATACTTTTTTAAGTATTACACTTACTCCACCAGCTTTTGCTTCTATGTCAAATATTTGAACACCAGATCCACGTTTAGCCTTAGCTAAAGCTTTTTGCGCTCTACTATCCAACTTATTTCCTTTAATATTTATTGTAGGCTGCCCAGGAACTTTAAATTTGAATCCTGTTACACGTAGTGGTAATTCAAAATCAAAATCATCAAATTTAGCACCAACCGTAGAAATTTTAAGACTATTACGTTGCATTTTTATTGCACCATCTTCTCCTCTTATTGTACCTGTTGGTTTTGGCAAATCTTTAATTCTAAATTTAGCATTGTCTGATACCTTTTTACCATCAGGTAATGTAGCAGTAACGTTTATGTTTACTTCTCTACCTTTAACTCGTGTAGCATCCATTACATAACTGCTGCCAGAGCCTCTTGAAAGCCCTTGAGCACTAGCTGTTACTTTATTATCTGGAACACCAGCAAATGAAATGGTCATTGGGTTTTTAACACCTCTGTATACCACATTCATTTTATCTGCAGAAATGGTAGCAGAATTTGGTCTAGCAACAGTAGCAAATGAAGATTTTACAGGTACTTCAATTTCTTCACCATCCTGAGCAAAGATTAATTTACCTTCAATCTTATGTTCACCAACTCCACCAGCTCCAATTTTCAACTTTACTTTACCATCTTCAATAGAATATTGCTTTTCAGACAGTTTTCTACCATCTAAAGTTAATTCAACTCTACTAGGTTTGGTAGATGCATCTTTACGACCTAATACGATTTGTCCATCAAATTGCTCACCATTAAAATAAGCAGATTTAGATGTTTCCATTAAGGTTGTATAGTTTGTCATTGATACCTCACTTGAAAGTGTACCTTGTAACATATTTGATAACACTTCAGATTCAGTAGTTTTAATATCTGCCTGAAGTTGAGTCATTTTGGTTAAAGATGCCACTAAAGGAAACCCTTTATAATGATAATCTAACCATCCTTGAGATCTGTTATCTCTATTCTTAACATCATCAGTATTAAATTTATTTTTAACTTGTTTGATGATTGGCTCCATACCTTTCTCTCCGGATAAGATTTTCACAACACCTTCTCTAAAGCCTTTCATCTGAGCTAAAAACTCTTCGCCGTCTTCTTTTATTTTATCGCCTTTAAAGAAATTTTTGTCTAGGTAATCACCTTTATCCATAATTTCATAATCCGTAGGATCATCAAGTTGAGCTGTCATTTTCCCTTTTAAATCTTCTAAATAAGCATCAAAATCGTGCGCTAATTTGTCAATTTCGTTCGCTTTAGCTTTTAAGGGCTTATATTTTTCTGGTTGACCTTCAGCTTTTAGATCTAAACTAGCAACAAAACTGTGATTTCTTGTTTCGGCTGCTTCATTAGATTCAGTAAGCTTTTCGTTCATTAATCCGAAGGCTGAAAGCACTTCTTTCGACATATTTAATGCTAGCATTGCTATAAATATTAAATACATCAGATTGATCATCTTCTGTCTTGGTGATAAGTTATTTCCTGCCATGTGTAATTAGGTTTTTTTGTTAATTAATGTAATTTGGGATTATTTATTAACTCTCCTAATTATTTATTCATTGCTGATAACATTCCTCCATATACACCATTTAATGATGATAAGTTAGACGCTAAAGATTGCATTTGCTCTTTCAATTTAGCAGCATCTTCAATAGACTCTTCGTTGATAGCCGATTGCTTATTAGCGCTTTCTAATTGTATTTTATATAAGCTATTTAGTGATTCCATTTGAGCCGCAGCCAATGATAATTCTTCACCATATTTCTTTGAAGCTTCAATAGAATCAACAGTAGATGACATGTTTTTAGCAGCACCTTCAAAACCTTTGATGCTCTCTCCCAAACTAGCGATTAATTCGCCATCAATTTTAGCTTCTTTCAATAAATCATCTAATTTTTTAGATAAAAGACCTTGAGCATCTTCTTTTCCGTCTTTGCTCATTGATTGTCCCCCAGCTAATTCAGGGTAAACTAAAGCCCAATCTAAATCATCATCAACGGGTTCAAATGCTGATAATGCGAATATAATTGCTTCCGTTACAAGACCAATTGTTAACATTACGTTACCCGTTAAAGGTCCAATTTCGAAATGAATAATTTTAAATAGTGCACCAACGATTACAATTGCTGCTCCTAACCCGTAGGCCATATTCATGAATTTCTTACTTGCTTTTGACTTTGCCATAATTTTAGGTTTTTAATTTTAAGTAGGTTATTATACTTAAGTTGGTTAATTATTCTTGATTTGGATTAAAATTTATTTCCCCTTACTTGTTACTTGAGTCCCCATGTAATCTTGAACGGTTCTGAATCCTATATAACTTCTTGCAGAATCTGCATATTCGTAATCTCTAGAACTAACTTGTAAAAAGTAAGCCACATCTTTCCATGAACCACCTCTTACAATTTTACGTTTGTTATTCTTATCGTTTACACTTGGGTTTATACTTGATGTGTATTCATAAGATGAAGGATCGTAAGATGCATTCACCCATTCTGAAACATTTCCAGCCATGTTATATAAGTTATAATCATTTGGATCGTACGATTTAGCCTCGACAGTGTATAAAGCCTTATCTGCAGCATAGTCTCCTCTTACAGGTTTAAAGTTTGCCATAAAACATCCTCTATCACTCTTAGTATAAGGGCCACCCCAAGGATATGTTGCGGCTTGAAGTCCACCTCTTGCAGCATACTCCCATTCAGCCTCAGATGGTAATCTAAATGTATTTACCATTTGTGATCCTTTTTTTGATTTTTGGTATGTGTTTTTCCATAGTGTTCTCCACTCGCAAAACGCTTTGGCTTGTTTCCAAGTAACACCTACAACAGGATAATCACTATAGGCATCATGCCATAAATAATCATTATGCATAGGCTCGTTGTATGAATATGCAAAATCTCTAATCCAAACTGTAGTGTCTGGGTAAATTTCTATTTCTTCTTTTATAATGACATCTTTACGCTTCACACCTCTTTTCTTAGCGGCTTCTTGAATGTCCATATGATTATACTGGAATTTAAACTTTGTAACATCCCAAGTACGTTGTCCATTATAAGATTCTTCTAATGGCAAATACATCGTATCCATAACCTCTGCATAATACTCATCTAGATATTCAGACGTGTCACGAATTAAATCGATATCTTTATTTATCTTTCTACCTTCATATCCTGTTGGCCCTAAACCTGTATAATTATCATACATATACTTTTCATAAACCGACATGTTTTCAGGATCAGCATCACTAAATGCGAACTCCCCAATAGTCCCTTCATCAGCTGGGGTTAAACCAACCTCATCAGCTAAAATTGCCAACTTCATTCTTACAATAGAATCTCTTACCCAATGCACAAATTGACGATATTCGCTATTGGTAATTTCTGTTGCATCCATATAAAAGGCTCTAACAGTAACTGTTTTTGAAGGCGCATCATTGACACCAGCTAAATCATCATCTGCCTTACCCATTATAAATGATCCACCAGGTATAAGCTCCATACCATAAGGCTTTTCTGGATGCCATTTTTTCCCTTGTACACCTATCAGTTCGCCTCTATCTTTAGAGCCGCAACTCGATAACATTGCGAATACAGTGATTAATAATATAAACTTCTTAATATCCATAGAAAACTTGAGGTTAATTATTTTAAGCTTCATTTTTGAAAGCGTAAACATATTTATATATTTTTAAAAAAACAACTTTTTATCTAAAAAAATGACATTTCATCGTAAAAAAATAGCATTTCAGCGATGAAATCAGCAGTTAAACTAGTAGTAACCCCCTACACACTATTCTTTTGCAATGCTTTATACCAGCGATCTGGCACCTTATTATTACATGCATCTACATAATCTTGGTGCATGCAAGGTAATAACGTATGTCTTTTCAATTTATTATTGATTTCTGATAAAAAAGGAATTTCAATCCACCATCTTCCCGTTTTATTACTCTTATAAAATATCAACTCTTCAGATTCTACTAGTGTAATGTACTTTTGATAGTTTCTATCATCTGAAAAATCATCATCTTTCACTCTATAATTCACACCTTCCACAAAATACCATAGTATCTGGGCAACCAACATAGACGTAAGCTCGTCATCCTTTGACGGTTTGTATTCATACACACCAAACGAAGACACCTTATTACTTATCCCTGCATAACGCGCAATGGCACAAATTTCCTTTCCGTCTAAACCATTGGGTGAATATTTTTGTTTCAAACTGACTTCAGATCCCTTCACCGAAGTTAAATCTATACTTACAATATTAGCATCTCTTAAAACAGGTTCGACAATAGTAACATCGTTTGAAATAGCTCCTAATCGGTAAGATTCAAAATATAAATTATCCATCAAATCTATTTCTTCTTGAGAATTAAAATAGGTTTGATAACCAATTGTCGCATAATTAAAGAGGTTATATGGCTGATCTAAAATAATTTTACCAACAAAACTGTTATTTTTTATGGGCTTTGAGGAATCTCCTAAGTTAAACTGAGCATCTACATTTACAATATTCACCATAGGAATTAATGCATCATAAGCTCGATAATTAGCATAGGTAAGATCTTGTGAACCTCCGAGGATAAGTGGTATGATGTTTTTCTTTACTAGAATAGTTATAGCCTCTTTTAAAGCAAAGTAAGTGTCTTCAACACTTTCACCTCTATTAATATCCCCTAAATCGGCTATTGTGGTATTCCAACTTCCAGGAAAAAGGCTATAAAACGACTTTCTAATTTCATTCAATTGAAATTCTTCTCCTATATAATTGACATCATTTCTGTTTTCTAAAACACCAAGAATGGCCACATTAACACCTTCCAAATCTGGAATACCATATTGTGCCGAATGAATTTTAAGTTTTCTACCCAGTGCTTGAGCAGATAAAAGCTCATTATGTGCTAAAACTGAATCTGAAACTGGAGATAAAAAATTAAAGTTCATGTTGTTCTACTATTTCTTTTTTGCTGGCGCTTTCTTTTTTGCAGTGGGTTTCTTTTTTGCAGCTTTCTTCTTAGGCGTATTGGCTTCAATAATCGCTTTTGCTTCGTCTAAACTCATTTCAGAAACATCTACTGTTTTAGCAAGCTCAACTTTCACCTTACCTTTTAAAACATTATGCCTTCCCCATCGTGCTTTTTCAACACGAATACCTTCATCTTCCCAATTATGGATAACCTTATCTATTTCCTTTTGAATTTTAGTTTCAATCAACTCAACAATATCTGCATCGGATAAGTTATCCCAGTCGTACTTTTTGTTGACATTAATAAACATGTTATTCCATTTTATAAATGGTCCAAAACGCCCTTTACCTTTTTGCACCGGTAAATCCTGAAACATATATATAGGTGCATCTGCTTTTTGCTTTTCTTTAATTAAAATAATAGCATCATCAAGTTCCACACTTAATGGGTCTGTTCCTCTCGGTAACGAGACAAAAGCATCTCCAAATTTTACATAAGGCCCGAAACGTCCATTATTTACTAATATGTCTTCTCCTTCATAATCACCTAGAGATTTAGGAAGCTGAAATAAATCCATAGCTTCTTCATAAGTAATGCTACCTAATTGTTGGTCTGGACTTAAACTGGCAAACTGTGGCTTTTCTTCATCATCAACCGTTCCTATTTGTACCATAGGGCCAAATTTTCCTAAACGCACACTTACTCGTTTACCAGTTTTAGGGTCTTCACCTAAAATACGCTCACCAGATTCTCTCTCTGCATTTTCTTTTACATCTTCAACTACAGGATGAAAACCTTTGTAAAATGATTTCATCATTTCAGTCCAATCTACATTACCTTCAGCAATCTCATCAAAATCAGCCTCTACTTTAGCAGTAAAATTATAATCTAAAATCTGTTCAAAATGATTCACTAAAAAGTCGGTTACAATGATTCCTATATCTGTTGGAACTAATTTTCCTTTATCTGAACCAACTTTTTCGCTTAACATTTTATCCTTAACAGCACCCAGTTGTAAAGTGAGTTGAGCATAGTTTCGCTCTTCACCTTCAACTGTCCCTTTTTCAACATAATTTCTATTTTGAATTGTTGAAATTGTTGGCGCATAGGTAGACGGACGACCAATACCTAATTCTTCTAACTTCTTAACTAAAGAAGCCTCGGTATATCTTGCCGGTGGACGTGTATAACGCTCTGTTGCTGTAATGTAATTATTAAGCAATGTTTCGTTAGTTTTCATTGCCGGCAACATTCCATCTTGTTCTACATCTTCATCATCAGTACCTTCTAAATACACTTTTAAGAATCCATCAAACGTGATAACTTCTCCGTTTGCACTAAATGTTTCGTTATGTGTTGAAGCACTAATCTTAACATTGGTACGCTCCAATTCTGCTTCACTCATTTGTGATGCAATGGCGCGCTTCCAAATTAAATCGTATAATCGCGCTTGATCTCTATCAATATCTACTGAATGCGTAGAAAAATTTGTAGGCCTAATAGCCTCATGCGCTTCTTGGGCACCTTTAGCTTTTCCTTTAAAATTTCTTGGTTTACTATATTTTGAACCGAAGGCATCTTTGATTTCAGCCTCTGCTCCTTTTCTAGCTTGATCAGATAAATTAACACTATCTGTTCTCATATATGTAATTAAACCAGCTTCATAAAGGCGTTGTGCCATCGTCATGGTTTTACTTACTGAAAAATAAAGTTTACGAGATGCTTCTTGCTGTAATGTTGAAGTTGTAAATGGTGCAGCAGGAGATTTTTTTGCAGGTTTTTTTTGTAAATCTGCTACTTTAAAATCTGCTGAAGCATTTTTCTCTAAAAATTTTTGTGCTTCTGCTTTTGTTGAAAAATTCTTTGGAAGTTTTGCTTTAAAGGTTTGTCCATCTTCATTTGAAAACTCAGCATCTATTCTATAAGATCCTACAGGTGTAAACCCTCGAATATCTCTTTCCTTTTCAACAATTAGTCTTACGGAAACCGATTGTACTCGACCTGCAGATAAGCCTCCTTTTACTTTTCTCCAAAGTACTGGTGACAATTCATAACCTACAATTCTATCTAAAACACGACGTGCCTGTTGCGCATCTACTAAGTCGTAATCAATACCTCTAGGGTTTTCAATAGCCTTTAAAATAGCCCCTTTAGTAATTTCATGAAAAACAATACGTTTTGTTTTGTCTTTATCCAATTTTAAAGTTTCGGCTAAATGCCAAGCGATAGCTTCACCCTCTCTATCTTCATCACTTGCTAACCAAACCATTTCTGCTTTTTTAGCTAAGTCTTTCAGTTTTTTTACAACTGCCTTTTTATCTTTTGAAACCTCATATTTTGGTTTAAAATCACCGTCAACGTCAACCCCTAATTCTTTGGAAGGTAAATCGGCAATATGCCCAAAACTAGATTCTACTTTAAAATCTTTTCCTAGAAATTTTTCAATGGTTTTTGCCTTTGCAGGTGACTCTACTATCACTAAATTCTTCGCCATACTTCATTTTTTGAAGCTACAAATGTATATGAAAAAAAGTTTATCTGTAGCATTTTATGGATTATCTGATTGTTATTTAAATAAAAAAACCTGCTTTTAACATTTTAAAAACAGGTTTTTAATATAGAAAATTGAATTTTTATTCTGTTGTTGTTCCTATGTCATCAATAGCATTTTGCTCATTTACATCTAAAGTTTTTTTATAAATAAAGTAAAGCGGTATGTATGCAAATGATGCAGTAACAAATACGCCTATAAAACACATAATCATTCCAACCACTTGAGCTAAAAGGCCTGCTACAAACATTAATCCAAACGTAATTAACCATTTTTTGTTACCCAATTTAAACCCCACTTTAACAATATCTGAAGCAGACATATCTGGGTTAAGAGCATAAATAACATTTATTAAGGCAATGGGGACCATTACATAAATAATAGGAATAACACAAAGTAATACAGCCACCAAACTAATGCCAAATGTTATGGCTGCAAGTTTTATTGTTTTTCTTAAATAAGGTTTTTTGAAAAAATAAAAATAATCATCTGACGAGATTTCATTTAAATCTTTGGCCTTACATATTCTATAAAATGCCGATTTTAATCCAAAACCAATAATCATTGCAAAAAACATAAACACAATCATAACTAAGTAAAACGGAATTAAAAGCGCCATATTTACCTCTCCGCCTTCTTGCATAGATTCAGGATCTAAAACTCCCAAGGCTATTAATGGCGCGTACATGACAATATAAAAAGGAATCATCATGGCAAAAGTCAATAATAGAGTCACTAAACCTTGTAACCAAACTTTCTTAAAAAGATCAATGGACTTGCTGAAAATATCGCCAAAATCTAAGTCTTTAGCAATTTCAATCTTGCTAAGTAAAGTTTCTAAAGTATTCATTATAAAATTTATTTAAGTATTAATAATCTTTATCGTCTCAAGTGCCTATTTGTTCTATTTCGCTTGTCTCCCCAAAACCTATAACTTCTTTATAAATAAAAAACACAGGTAAATACATTACAGATATGGTAAACAAAACCCCTATACCGCATCCTATAATCCCCAACATTCCTAAAATACCCGCAACAAACATGGTTCCAAAAGTAATAAGCCATTTCTTATTCCCTAGCTTAAAACTTGCTTTCACAATTTCCGCTTCACTTAGATCTGGATTATTAGCAAAAATAATAGTAAAATAAGCCAATGGCACAAACGCATAAATATATGGTATCATAAATAAGAATTGAGTTACCGCAGCAATACCTGTATGAATAATACCAAGCATTAATAATTTAGAAAAATATTCCTTTTTTAAAAAATAAAAATAATCCTCCACTACATTTTCTCCTAAGACATATTGCTTACAAATTCTGTAAAACGCAGCCACAAAAGCCATTGTTATCGTGCTGACTAAGATGGTTTGCGGAACACTATGAATTATAGCTTCAGAATAAAAACTAAGAAACCCATCAAAATCAAAACCATCTAAAGGAAGATTGTTTTTGGGCGCTAAACCTATTAGAGAAAACAAAATATTTACTACAAAAGCAAAAGCAACTATAAGTAAAACAACAACAAAACCGTTAAGCCACACCTTTTTAAACAGTTCTATTATACTATCAAACAAATTACTAAAGTCTAAGTCCTTAGCATTATTTATTTTTTCTTCTAGGCTATTATATGTATTCATTTTTGGTTTTCTATGTTATAAAGTAAGTGATTATTTTTCTAAATTAGTTACAATTATACATAAAAAAAATCTGCCCCAAGGCAGATTTAGATACAACATTTGTTTAGTTTAATTTAATATATATGAGCTTATGAGCCCAATGTTGTTTTCAATATATTCGTATTGATACAAAGTCTTTTCTCCTATCATAATCAAACTTTTTTCTAAAGGAATAACATCTTTAGCTTGAATATCTTTTAATGAATTCACTAATATTAAATCCTCAGAAGTCTCACGTTCAAATAGTTTTAAACCTGCCGTACCATCACAAACGTAAAGCATGTTGTTTTTAATTCCTAAACCATAAGGGTTTTCTAAATTATACCTAGCAGCTAAAGTTGGATTTGTTTTATCGCTAATATCAATAACCTCTAATACGCTTTCAAGTTGGCCGCAAAGATTACCTCCTCTTAAAGTCAAATAAGCATAATCTCCATCAACAACTACAGGGTCACAACCTTCCCAATGCGTGAAATCTGAAACAAACTCAGGAGATGATGGGTTAACCAAATTATAAATATACATTCCATTTGTACTACCAAGATATAAATACCCTTCCGCTTGAAACATAGTTTCTATATTCCATCCTGCATATTGCGTATTAGACAATACAGGCTCTGCTAAATTTTGAATATTAAAAATAGCCATCTCATAATTTCCAACAGTATATAAATAATTGTCTACAATCTGAAATCGTGCTAAAGAACCTCCCGTTCCGGTCGTAGATTCTGCACCGGCACTTAAAACAACTCCATCATCTAAAGCTATATCAATTGTATTATCAACTTTTTTTCTTCGTTCTGTGGTTAATGTCCATCCAACAATAATATCATCATCAAAATCAAACTTCCCATAATCTACAGCTTCAGCTTCAACTGGAATATCATAATTATAGACATTAAAAACATCTTCTAATTGCTCTATAATAGATACATTATTAATGTCCGAAATATCAAAAACCACTAAATCAGTAGCACTATCAGCATACAAGAAATTGTCTTTAACCGAAATATCCTCATTACCAGGAATCTGGATAAACTTAATTGCTTTTGGTGATTTTGGGTCAGAATTATCAATAATATGAATCCCAGAATGCACATCGCTAACAAAAATATAATCTTGGTAAACATAAATTTTACCCGGTTCTTCAATAGTCTTAGGCGCAATAACTTCAACCGAACTTCTAAAAGCAGTTTTACTCATTAACTGCGGGGTTGCGACTTGCACAAATTCATAATCGGCATCATCATTCTTATCACAAGATAAAGCGCCGATAAAAACTAAGGACACGAAAAAGTATTTCAATTTCATATTTATGTGGTTTCTAATTTTAATACTTATAATTTAATGAAGACTCCAAGCCTTCTATATGCAGAATTATTTCATTACTTCCATTAATTTGCAAGAGTGTTAAGTCAAAAGAAACTGACCTTCTAAAATATGCTTCACACGATTCATCATTTATTAATTGAAATTTCAAAAAGCGTTGTTCTGGTGATGATTCAGCAATTGCTCCAGAATCCACTAATTTAAACCCCCAAGATTTACTATCGCAACCAGAAGCACCAACCTCTAAATTTAAACAATCATTTGTTATTTCAGCACTCACAAAAGTAAAATTGACTGAACTTAAATTTTCATATAAACTTGGACTAACAACTGTTGTTTCCTCACATATCTCGTTAGGAAGACTAATAACATCGTCTTCATCACATTGCATATTCATAAAGCACAATGCTAAAAGTATAAATAAAGAAATCTTTTTAATTGACTGCATTTTTTTTAGGAGTTTTGTTATTAATATAGATACATAAAACGCATTAAGGTTGCGTAAATAATAAAATAAATTTAACTGCCACTTTGTCATAAAATATAAATAAATCGTATCTTTGCATACTTATTGACCGATAGAGGTTTCAGTAAATTATGGAAAAGATAATAGACGAAAATAAACAAGGAGAGTCTTTAGCTTTAGAGCAAAAAGAAGATAACAAACGTAAACTTTTTATTGAAAGTTATGGTTGTGCCATGAATTTTAGCGATAGTGAAATTGTAGCTTCCATTATGGTAAACCAAGGATATAATACCACCCAAAACCTTGAAGAAGCAGATTTGGTTTTAGTAAACACTTGTTCTATTCGTGATAAAGCGGAACAAACGGTTCGCAAACGCCTTGAAAAGTATAATGCTGTAAAACGGGACCATAATCCAAAAATGAAAGTTGGTGTTTTAGGTTGTATGGCAGAACGCTTAAAAACCAAATTTCTTGAAGAAGAAAAAATTGTCGATTTAGTTGTTGGACCAGATGCATACAAAGATTTACCAAATCTTTTAGCCGAGGTTGATGAAGGTAGAGACGCTATAAACGTTATTCTTTCAAAAGATGAAACTTATGGTGATATTTCACCAGTGCGTTTAAACACAAACGGCGTTACTGCTTTTGTTTCAATAACGCGTGGTTGCGATAATATGTGTACATTCTGTGTGGTGCCTTTTACTCGTGGACGTGAACGCAGTAGAGACCCACAAAGCATTATAGAAGAAGTGAATAACTTATGGAGTAAAGGCTATAAGGATATTACGTTGCTTGGTCAAAATGTAGATAGTTACTTATGGTATGGTGGAGGCCTTAAAAAAGGTTTTGAACAAGCCAGCGATATGCAAAAAGCGACTTCAGTTAATTTCTCTAAATTACTAGAAATTTGCGCCAAAACACAACCAAAAATGCGTGTTCGTTTTTCAACATCAAACCCTCAAGATTTAACTATGGATGTTGTGGAAACCATGGCTAAATATCAAAATATTTGTAGTCACATTCATTTACCTGTGCAAAGTGGCAGCAATCGTATTCTAAAAGCCATGAATCGTTTACACACTCGTGAAGAATACAAAGCACTAATTGATAAAATTAGAAAATCAATTCCAAATTGTGCTATTAGTCAAGATATGATAGTCGGCTTTCCAACGGAAACAGAAGTTGATTTCCAAGATACCGTATCCCTAATGGAATATGTAAAATATAACTTTGGCTATATGTATAAATATTCTGAGCGCCCAGGAACTATGGCTGGCCGAAATATGATAGATGATGTCTCTGAAGCAACTAAAAAACGAAGATTACAAGACATAGTAGACTTACAAAGGGTTCACAGTGAAATTAAAACCAAAGAATGGCTTAACAAAACTGTAGAAGTATTAATTGAAAAACAATCAAAAAAATCAGAAAAACAATGGTCTGGTCGGACATCCCAAAGCATTGTTTGTGTATTTCCTAAAGCACATTACAAAGTAGGTGATTTTGTGAACGTAAAAATTAGAGATTGCACGAGTGCTACGTTAATTGGAGAAGCAATAGAATTATCAATGAACAATTAAGAACATGGAATCAGTTCAAGCTATAAAACAACGTTTTGGAATTATTGGCAATAGCCAATCGCTAAATCGTGCTATCGAAAAGGCTATTCAAGTCTCACCAACCGATATTTCAGTTTTAGTAACTGGAGAAAGCGGTGTTGGTAAAGAAAGTATTCCTAAAATAATACATCAATTATCTCACAGAAAACACAACAAATATATTGCGGTTAATTGTGGCGCCATACCTGAAGGCACGATTGATAGTGAGCTTTTTGGGCACGAAAAAGGTGCGTTTACTGGTGCAACACAAACCCGTGCCGGTTACTTTGAAGTAGCGGATGGCGGAACCATTTTTCTAGATGAAGTTGGCGAGTTACCATTAACCACTCAAGTGCGTTTATTGCGTGTTTTAGAAAATGGTGAGTTTTTAAAAGTGGGTTCCAGTAAAGTACAAAAAACCGATGTGCGTATTGTAGCAGCAACAAACGTAAATATGTTTGAAGCTATCGAAAAAGAAAAATTTCGTGAAGATTTATATTATAGATTAAGTACAGTAGACATCAATTTACCTCCACTTAGAGAGCGTCAAGAAGACATTCATTTACTGTTTAGGAAATTTGCTAGCGATTTTGCTTTAAAGTATAAAATGCCAACAATAAAACTAACAGATAATGCTATTCAAATTTTACTAAAACATCGCTGGGGCGGAAATATTCGTCAGTTACGCAATATAGCTGAACAGCTTTCTGTTTTAGAACAAAACAGAATCATTTCAGCAGAAGTTTTAAGAAGTTATTTACCAGCAACTGCAAGAACCAATTTACCTGCGGTGATTAGGACTTCAAAATCTGAAAGTGATTTTAGTAGCGAACGTGAAATTCTGTATAAAGTTCTTTTTGACATGAAGGCCGACTTAAACGATTTGAAAAAATTGACCATGGAGTTAATGAAAAATGGCAATGTTAAAGATGTTGAAAAAAACAATGAAAGCCTAATTGAAAAAATCTACGGAAGCGATGATGAAGAAGCGATAGAAGACAATGACATTTTAGCAATTCCTGAGCACACGCCTACTGAAGAGGGAGCATCACCCACTCAAGACAAATATTACTTCGCAGAAGAAATTGAAGAAGAAGAAACTTTATCTCTACATGACAAAGAATTAGAATTAATTAAAAAATCCCTTGAACGTCACAGCGGAAAACGTAAATTAGCAGCTGCAGAATTAGGAATTAGCGAACGCACATTATACAGAAAGATTAAACAATACGATCTTTAAAAAGCAGGTATTAAACAACAAGACATAGGAACTATTCGTTATACAATCATAAACTAAATGCCACACTGCGCGTCGTCGAAGTGTTTTTAAATATTATATGAAAAACTATTTTTTTTACTTTTCACTTTTAGGGGTAAGCTTGACACTTTTAGGTTGTGGCGCATACTCTTTCACTGGGGCCTCAATACCCGCAGGAACAGAAACCTATCAAGTTAATCGTTTTGAAAACACGTCTTTATTAATAGAGCCAGGTTTAGAAAGAGATTTCAAACTAGCGCTTGAAGACCTCATTCAAAATCAAACCAATTTAAATTTAGTTCCGTCTAAAGGTGATTTAGTTTACGAAGGCGAAATAACCAATTATAGAATTTCTCCAACTACAGCAACTTCAGATAATAGAGCTGCACAAAACAGATTAACTATAAGCATTAAACTTCGCTTTTTTAACAGAAAAAAAGAAGAGGACGATTTAGAACAGAGTTTTTCTTTTTTTTATGATTACCCAGGAAGCGCTCAACTTGTAGGATCACAAAAAACTACAGCACACGAAGAAATTTTTGAACGTATTACTCAAGATATTTTTAACGCAACGTTAGCAAAATGGTAGATAACAATTAAAAGAATTAAATTTGACTTATCCAATGAATCAAACAGATTTTACATCCATATTACAAAATCCGCTAGCTATATCACACGAGCAAACCGAGGGCGTAAAATCTATTATTGATGAATTTCCATATTTTCAAACAGCACGTGCCATATATTTAAAAGGACTAAAAGACCAGAGTAGTATTACCTACAACCAGGAACTTAAAACTACTGCCGCTTATACAACTGATAGAAGTATCTTATTTGATTTTATAACTTCAGAAGCTTTTATTCAAAATGAAATTTCAAAATTCATAAAAAAAAATACTGAAAACTTAAAAGGTATCAATTTAGATATTGAAGATGTATCAGTTAAAAAAAGTGTTACCATTGATGATGCTCTAAAGCAACAAATAAAAGATACAGATGGTGTATTAGACCCTACTTTGTTTCAACCTAAAGAAGCGCGTCCTAAAAAGATTTCGAGTTTTGTATTAGATGAATCTGAAGCTATTGAGAAAGTAACTCAAAAAACCAAAACTCAAGAAGCTACAGCTGAGGATATATTGAGATTAGGCAAACCTCTTCAATTTGACAAAAAAGAAACACATTCTTTTAACGAGTGGTTGAAATTAACTCGTTTTAAACCTATTGAAAGAACTACCAAGAACGAAGAAACTCAAGATAAAGATAAATCACCAGACACTTTAAATAAAGAGAAAAAGTTTGAACTTATTGATAAATTTATTTCAGAGAATCCCAAAATAAAACCTAGTAAAACCAATACGCAAAAAGTAAATTTAGCAAAAGCACAAATGATACAACCTGAAGCTCTAATGACAGAGACTTTAGCACGTATTTATGTCGAACAAAAAAACTACAAAAGCGCCATTCAATCTTATAAAATTTTAAGTTTGAAATATCCAGAAAAAAGTAGTTTCTTTGCAAACCAAATTAAAGCAGTAAAGCAATTACAAGAACAAAATAATAAAGAATAATGAGTACGTTTACAATATTTTTAGTCCTTATAGTCGTTGTAGCATTTTTACTAATAGTCGTAATCATGGTGCAAAACCCTAAAGGTGGCGGATTATCATCATCTTTCGGTGGTGGTGGAACACAACAATTAGGTGGTGTAAAAAAGACAACCGATTTTTTAGATAAAAGCACATGGACATTAGCAACCTTGTTGTTAGTATTAATACTATTATCTAACGTTGCTATTGACAGAGGAACAGCTAGTTTAGATTCAAAGGCATTAGATCCTGATGCTCAAACAACACAACCTTTGCCTGCACTTCCAGCAGACACAGGAAATGACACTGCCACACCTGTTGATGCTTCAACAGAAGAGTAATAATTACGAAAAAACAAAAAATGCCAACTTATAAGTTGGCATTTTTTGTTTCTGCAAGTTTGTCAGTTCCTAAGTATTGGCACATTTTTAGTACAAAACCTAAGGGTTAATAAAATTTAAAATATAAACATATAGACAATGGCACTAAACATTAAACCATTAGCAGATAGAGTTCTTATTGAGCCTGCTGCCGCTGAAACAAAAACAGCATCAGGAATTATAATTCCAGACAATGCTAAAGAAAAACCGCAAAAAGGAACTGTTGTAGCCGCCGGACCTGGCACAAAAGACGAGCCTATTACTGTTAAGGTTGGCGACACTGTTTTATATGGTAAATACGCAGGAACAGAATTAAAGCTTGAAGGCAACGATTATTTAATCATGCGTGAAAGTGACATATTAGCTATTATATAAATGGCCTTTAGCTTAAACTAAAACTATTATTAATACTTGGCTAATAGCAAAGCGCTAAAGGCTAATAGAAAAACTAAAAAAATGGCAAAAGATATAAAATTTGATATTGATGCACGCGACGGTTTAAAACGTGGTGTAGATGCATTAGCAAACGCAGTGAAAGTAACATTAGGTCCTAAAGGGCGTAACGTAATTATCAGTAAAAGCTTTGGTGCACCGCAAGTAACTAAAGATGGTGTAACTGTGGCTAAAGAAATTGAATTAGCTGATGAGCACGAGAACATGGGAGCTCAAATGGTAAAAGAAGTTGCTTCTAAAACTAACGACTTAGCTGGTGATGGTACAACTACTGCGACCGTTTTAGCTCAAGCAATTGTTAAAGAAGGTTTAAAAAATGTAGCTTCTGGTGCAAATCCAATGGATTTAAAACGTGGTATTGATAAAGCTGTTGAAACGATTGTAAAAGACCTTGAAAAGCAAGCTCAAAAAGTTGGTAATTCTTCTGAAATGATAAAACAAGTTGCTGCAATTTCTGCAAATAACGATGATACTATTGGTGACTTAATTGCTACCGCTTTTGGTAAAGTTGGTAAAGAAGGCGTTATTACTGTAGAAGAAGCTAAAGGCATGGAAACTTATGTTGACGTGGTTGAAGGTATGCAATTTGACAGAGGGTATTTATCGCCTTATTTTGTAACTGATGCAGATAAAATGATTGCTGATTTAGAAAATCCATACATTTTATTGTTCGATAAAAAGATTTCTAACTTACAAGAAATTCTTCCAATATTAGAACCTGTAGCACAATCTAGTCGTCCATTATTAATAATTGCTGAAGATGTTGATGGTCAAGCATTAGCTACTTTAGTAGTTAATAAATTACGTGGCGGATTAAAAATTGCTGCTGTAAAAGCCCCAGGATTTGGTGATAGACGTAAAGCAATGCTTGAAGATATCGCTATCTTAACAGGTGGAACTGTTATTTCTGAAGAAAGAGGTTTTACTTTAGAAAATGCAGATTTAAGTATGTTAGGTTCTGCTGAAACCGTAACAGTTGATAAAGACAATACAACGATTGTTAACGGTTCTGGAAATGCAAAAGATATTAAAGCTAGAGTAAACCAAATTAAAGCACAAATTGAAACGACAACTTCAGATTACGATAAAGAAAAACTACAAGAGCGCTTAGCTAAATTAGCTGGTGGTGTTGCTGTACTTTATGTAGGTGCTGCAAGTGAAGTTGAAATGAAAGAGAAGAAAGACCGTGTTGATGATGCTTTACATGCTACAAGAGCTGCAGTTGAAGAAGGTATTGTTGCTGGTGGTGGTGTTGCTCTAGTTAGAGCTAAAGCAGTTTTAGCAAAAATTACGACTGAGAATTTAGATGAAACTACAGGTGTACAAATTGTAAACAAAGCTATTGAATCTCCGTTGCGTACTATCGTTGAAAACGCCGGTGGTGAAGGTTCTGTTGTTATCAATAAAGTTTTAGAAGGTAAAAAGGATTTTGGATATGATGCCAAATCTGAACAATATGTTAATATGCTTAAAGCTGGTATTATTGATCCTAAAAAAGTAACTCGTATTGCTTTAGAGAATGCAGCATCTGTTGCTGGAATGATTCTAACTACTGAGTGTGCTTTAATCGATATTAAAGAAGATACTCCCGCTATGCCTCCAATGGGCGGTGGTGGTATGCCAGGAATGATGTAATGGCGAATCGCCATAAATAAATAATTAAAAACGCTTCCAAATTATTGGAAGCGTTTTTTTTTTGTGAAATTCGCTAAAGATTTATCTTTTTTAATTTGATTTTCAATAAAGAAGAACAAGTCTATTGCTTTTAATCTTATAGAATTCTGGTAGACATTTTAATCTACAGTAAACAAATTATAATTTCTAGACCATTCAATTGATTCGCCCGGTTTTATAAATATATTAAAAAACAACTCCGGACTAATCACGTGTTTCCAACCCCAAAGATTCACTTTATCTGTTTTGAAACTTCCAACTTCACTAATTCCAATTTTACTTTTAAGGTTTATTAACTCCCACTCTGCATCAACTTTTTCACTACCATTAAGGAAACTAAAAAAGAATGGTTCTTTAGGCGAGCCATTAAATTTAATGTCATTTATGCCAATATCAACTTTTTGTTCAAGGTTAACAGTCTCCCCGAATAACTTAGGTTTTAATTGAAACGGGAATTTCAATATGTAATCACTACCTATCAAATCTTTATTTATTGCTGTAAAATTATGACAGTATTCATTTGTAACAATATCTTTTTTGCCTGTGTTTTCTAAATAATATTTAATAGTAAAGCTACTGTCATGTAATTCAATCTCTTTTTTTAACAAATACGAATAACCACAAACAGTATCTGATTTGCAGCTAATTATAATTTTATTTGATTTAGCAACAACTTTAAATTCGGCTGGTTTAATCTCATAATTCTTATTGAACAAGTATTGATTATCATCTTTTTTTAAAAGCCCCACACCTATTTTATGAAACCAACCACCTACCTCAGCTTCATCAAAACCTAACGCTGTATCAATTCCAAATTCATTATAAAATCCTTTCCCGAAATAATTTTTATTTTGACAATCAGTGATTTCGACACTTGATAATTGAATATCTTTAAATTTTACTTTAATAATTTTTCCAGTCCAATCAAATCTTGAAAAATTATAATTTTCAAAAGGTGTGTCAATATGAAGCTCTAGGTTTTCATTTTTAAGTATATGTGCCATATTAATATAAAAAAGAATTAATTAAGTATTAAGGGTCATGTTTTAATTAGAATTTTAACAAAGTTATATTTTTTCATAAAATCAAGCTTAAGAAAAACTAAAAAAGCCCAGACAAATTGTTTGGGCTTTTAAAATCCAGAATTAGACATCTAATGATTATGCCCAACATTCTTTTTATGTTATTCTGCTGCTTCGTGCTCATCTTTTACTTCTTCATCCCGATATTTACAACACGCATGCACCGTTGCGTAAGCTTCATCTGTAGCTTTTACATTTTTAGTGTCATGTCCTGCAGCTAACACCTGTTTTTCAATGGTTTCCATATCTGTTTTACGGGCATCATATATCAAATTTAATTCGTGTGTATCAATACTCCATTGTGCAAATTTCACACCTTTAGTATTCAAACACGCCTTTTCAATTCGTGCTTTACACATGCCGCAAATACCATCAACTTCCATAGAAGCTTTGGCGTTTTTATTTTGTGCAAAAGTTAATGTTCCCGTTAGCATTAAAGCTATAATTAATAATTTCTTCATTTTTATCTATTTTATTTTAAATCGTAATCCCGCGAAATACATACTTCCAAAAATTGGGCCATATACAAACGTACTATCAAAATTCCCTCCAAATGGGGCATCTGCTCCTAAAATCGGGTTGGGTTGCCTCAAATTAGTGATGTTTTCACCTCCTAAATATACTTCAAATTTTGGAGAAAACACTTTGGTTATTTGAGCGCTTAACGTTGCAACATTTGGTGTTCTTTCTGGTAATTGATATTGAACAGGGTTACTAGTTGTAGACGCGTAACGTTGGTTACTTAACCAGTTAAATGTAGCATCAAATTTCCAACGCCCAAGTTGTCCTTCTTCTTGATGTGTTTTATAACCAACATTGGCAAATAAACGATGCTTAGCTGTTAAAGGCCTTTCCAACCTGCCAGAATTATAATCGGTTTTTACATCGTAATATTTATATGCCATTCGCAAATCGAAATACTGAAAAGGATTATAGTTAAATTCTACCTGAAAACTATTGGCAAAACTTTTCCCTTCTAGGTTATAAAAACTAACCTCAGTAGGATTTTCCCAATCCACTACAATTTGGTTTTTAAAATCGGTTTTATAATAATCTAAAGTAATATCCGCTTTTCTTCCAAATAAATTAAACCCTTGTAGATATGAAAATCCGTAATTCCATGCTATTTCTGGATCTAATCCATAAATATTCCCACCCGAATTGAAAATATTAATCTGTCTTGATGTTGAGAACATTTGCTGATTTTCGGTAAAAATATTGGCACTTCGTTTTCCTCTTCCAAAAGATGCTCTAAATGCAGATTTACCCCAAGGTGAATACCTCGCATGAACTCTTGGTGTTATAAATGTCCCTAATAAATTATGATGATCAATACGAACACCTGCGGTAAGATTCAACAATTCTAAATCATCGAAACTATACTCAAAAAATGCTCCGACTGAGTTTTCTGTTCTTTTGTAATCTGTTGTATTGACTAATTCATCATATTGGTCATAGGTATAACTTACCCCTGTTTTTATTTTATGCCTAGAATCGCTAATAATAGAGTTATAAAGAGCATTAGCATATAAACTATTATGTTTAATATCATATACATTCAAACCAAAATAGGATTCTTGCTTATGACTACTATAAGCCGCTTGAACACCGAGACTTTGCCATGGCACATTTGGATTAACATAACCGAATTTAGCAGCCACTTCATAACGCCTTGTATCGATTTCGCTACCCCAATTATTAGTGGACAGTTTATCAGTATTTGGATTGAAATCTAATTCACCCGTTTGTTTTTCATCATTTAAAAATTTCAAATTAATAAAGCTTACAAAACCTTTTTTAGTATCTATATATTGCCAACGGTTCATTAAATTAATCTGATCAAATTTTGGCATATCCAAAAATCCATCATTATTCACATCGTGTTCTTTATTGTGAGTATTTCCATGGATATATAATCCTGTATGCCACTTATCATTTACTTTGGTGTTAATGTGTGTATTTAGTTCTAAACGCTCACTTGTCGCACCATACAAGTTGACAAACAACTTATCATCAGTTGATGGCTTTACCAATTCCGCGTTTATCTGTCCCGCGATACTCTCAAAACCATTTACCACACTCCCCGCCCCTTTGGTAATTTGAATACTTTCAACCCAAGTACCTGGAATAAAACTTAACCCGTAGGCTTGTGAAGCACCTCGAATGGAAGGAATATTTTCCGTAGCAATTAAAATATACGGACTTGTTAATCCTAACATTTTTATTTGACGGGTTCCTGAAATAGCATCGGCAAAATTAACATCAATAGACGGATTAGTTTCAAAGCTTTCAGATAGGTTACAGCAGGCTGCTTTTAATAATTCGTCACTACTCACATTTATTACATTTGTAGCCTTAAAATAAGATTTTGCAGTAGTCTGTTTCCTTGACTTCAATGTAACAGTGTCTAAATCATCAGTAGATTGTAACCAATGTTTTATTATTTTCGGAGCATTAATAGTTAGCGTATCCGTTTTAAAGCCCACGTAACTTATAACCAATTTATTGTATTCTGATTTGTATGATAGCGCGAAGTTACCATCAATATCGGTTACTGTTCCAACTTCAGTACCCAACCAATACACGTTAGCTCCAGCTAAGCCTATCTCTTGGTTTTTATCGTTTGATTCCAATATGACTCCTGAAATACTTCCTTGGGAAAAAACTATAGTCGGAACTAGTAATAGTATATATAAAATTTGTTTCATTTAATTACAGGTTTTAATTAGCATCACAATAGCCATTACTATCATAATACTATTTTCAATAAAAGTTGCTTTAGTCATAGGAAGCTTTAGGGCGGTTCCTAAGCAGGCACATTGAATTGACTTCTTATCAAGCAATGTTTTTGTAACTCCAATAGTGGTGATTCCTAAAACAATTAAGGTTATAATCAATGCTATTGGAGTTTCAATTCGCATTAAAAACATAACACCAAGAGCAACTTCTATAAAAGGATAAACCCAACCATATAAGGGTATTACTTTAGCTATTGGATCATACATTTTGAATGATTCTGGAAACCCTTTTAAGTCTAGTAGCTTAAAAAAGCTAAAAACTACATAAAAAAGCCCCATAAAATCAAGCATAAATCCATTAATATCCCAAGGGTTTTTATTTAGTAAAGCAGATGCTATAATAATATAAGCAAATATTAAAAACAGTGGAAATAGTTGATGTAAATCACTTTTTTCTTTGTCTATAGAGCTTGAAGTTGTTTTAAAAATATTTTTTTCTGAAATTGAATATTTATCAGATAATGCCATTTGTAGTTGTTCAGTTGAAATGTGATTTGACATTTCAATAATAGCTTCGGATGTTTCTAAATTAACTGAAGCCTTTTCAACTTCTGGAAGTGCGTTTAATTTGTCTTCCACAGAAGTTCTGCAACCATCACAGGTCATACCTGTAATTATATATGTATGTTTCATTTTGAAATTTAATTTGAATTAATAAATCTTTTTATATTTCCGCGAAAGCGAAAAGACAATAAAATTCTCTTCATAAAGGGAATAACAAAAATCTATATATCAAATGATAAAAACCTGATCTAAAACCTGAATATCGGAGACCAAATTAGGGGGAGAATAATCTTTATGAAGAATCGTTTGTTTTGGTGAACTCTCAAAAAGATGTACGTATGAATAAGTGAATACGGTTATAACTTGTTGTTGCTCAAAATCTAGATCTTCAAATGCTGACACTTTTAATTCATCTTGACCTTCGACAATAGCTATCTCATCTTTACAACACGTCTTCTTTTTAAGGATTTCTAAAGGTTCCATAGCACATTTCTCAGCTTCAACAAACATTGAAACATCTACTAATACGTCACCGCAAAAATGCTTTTCAATAGTAAAAGAAACCGTTGAAAATAATACTAGCAATGCCATTACAGCAGAAAAACCTTTATTTAACAATCGTTTATTCACAAAGCAAAAGTATAAAAAACAAAAGCTTTAATAAGATTTTTATCTAATGTTTAACATATAAAGCTTTCAGTTTTTAATCTTATGATAGTAAAACGCGGGTAATAGCAGAATTAAAAATATAGGCTGAATTAAAAAACGTCGAACATTAAAAAACAAATAATAATCTTCTTGATTAGGGTTAACTACAAAATATAAGTAGAGAACCATAAGAACAACAAAAGCAATAGCATAAATGAGTACCGAAAATTTAATAATGCTTTTATCTTTAAAAACCACAAATAAAATAGCCAATGAAATAAGCGTGTTTAAAACAAAACGTAACGTTGTAAAACCAAATACTTTTGCCACTTCACGCCTAGGGCTATCCATGTATAAATAATCATTTTGAAAGAACTCAAGATAAGGATCGTAAAACAAAACGTCTTCAAAAAAACGAATCAAAATCAGCATCATCACTAATATTAAAAGCAGAATGTATTTAGTTACTTTATGCATTATTCTTATTCAATTTTGAAAATCTATTTACCCAAAATATCCAAAGTAAAAATACCATTCCATATATAATACCAGGGAAAATAACGGTATGCAAAACATCACTATATTCTGGGTAATGATACAACCCTAAGGTTAAAATAACTATTCGCAATAGGTTTACTGCGTAAATCAAAACACTTCCAGAAAGTATATAGAAAAAAGTAGTTTTTAATTTTCCTGAAAAGGCAACTATAAACGAAAGAAATAAAATAACAACACTAATAGCGTTGCAGCCTTCTATGATTCGTGCTAAATACTTACCATTTAAAATCAATTTCATTGATGGTTCAGCCGGGTGAGGCACGACTTGCGTTTGATAACCAAAAGAATTCAGTAACGTTTCAATTTGTAAAGAAACCAAATTAGTCATATAGTCTGGGTAAAACTTTGAGCCATGAGAATATTGTAGATATAATTTATTAACCACAGACAACAATGCATATACCAACAAAAACGTAAGGATGAATTTTATTACCGACTTGTATTTTATAAAAAGTGAATTCAAATATTGAGATTAATTTTATGACATCTGGATATCGAATTTACACCTTTTTAGATACTTTTACCAAAACTTTTGAATTTATGATTTTTGAAAAACTAAAACCACAAGTAGAAACGATTATTTTTAATACAAATAATACTATTGACGAACGTCTTCTAAGTCTTTGTGAATTACTTGAAACCCATATTGAATACTACAATTGGGTTGGTTTTTATTTTAGAAATGGTAATAAAGAAGAATTGCTTTTAGGCCCGTATGTTGGCGAACCCACAGACCATACGATCATTCCATTTGGAAAAGGTATTTGCGGACAAGTAGCACTAAGTAATGAAAACTTTGTAGTACCGGATGTATCTGCTCAAGAAAATTATATTGCCTGTAGCATTACTGTAAAAGCTGAAATTGTAGTTCCCATTTTTATTAATGGCGAAAATATTGGTCAGATTGATATAGACTCTAATACTCCTGATCCTTTTACCAAAGCAGACGAACAGTTTTTAGAGTTTGTTTGTGAAAAAATTGCTAAAATTTTATAGTTGTTAACAACTTCTCGTTTTCGTTAAAAAATTGGAACCTTTTTCAATAATTCTGCGCTTATTTTATTAGATGAAATAGGTACTTTTGCGAATATTTAGAATAAAACCTGAGAAACATCAACAATTTCATTCCAAAACTATAAAAAAGTACCAATGAGCAACGAAAAAAACATTAAATCAGCATTAATCTCTGTATTTAGTAAAAACGGCTTAGAGCCTATTGTAAAAGAGTTAGACAAACAAGGTGTAACTATATATTCTACTGGTGGTACAGAAAAATTTATTAATGATTTAGGCATTAAAGTTGTTCCTGTTGAAGATGTAACCTCCTATCCTTCTATTCTTGGTGGGCGTGTAAAAACATTACACCCAAAAGTTTTTGGCGGTATTTTAAACAGACAAAATCACGATGGAGATGTAGCAGAATTAGTTGAGTACGACATCCCACAGATTGATGTCGTTATTGTTGATTTATACCCTTTTGAAAAAACGGTTGCATCGGGAGCTATTAACCAAGATATTATTGAAAAAATTGATATTGGTGGTATTTCATTAATTCGTGCTGCTGCTAAAAATTATGCTGATGTGATTTGTGTGTCCTCTGTTGATGATTATGCTGAATTTTTAGAATTAATTTCAGCAAACAATGGTACAATTTCAGAAGAAGACAGAAAGCGTTTTGCTGGTAAAGCCTTTAATGTATCTTCGCACTATGACACTGCTATTTTCAACTATTTCAACAAAAATCATGATGAAGTAGTTTTAAAAATAAGCGAAACTAATGGCAAAGTTTTACGCTACGGAGAAAACCCACACCAAAAAGGGTTTTTCTTTGGAGATTTTGATGAATTATTCACAAAACTTCACGGTAAAGAGTTAAGTTACAATAACCTTTTAGATGTTGATGCTGCAGTTAACTTAATGCTAGAATTCACAAACGACGCACCAACATTTGCCATATTAAAACACAATAACGCTTGTGGTTTAGCACAACGCGACACGCTACACCAAGCCTATGTTGACGCTTTAGCTGGTGACCCTGTTTCGGCTTTTGGTGGGGTTTTAATAAGTAATAAAGAAATTGATAATGCTACTGCACAAGAGATTCATAAATTATTCTGTGAAGTGGTTATCGCGCCTTCTTTTTCCGCGGAAGCCTCAGAATTACTTAAAGGCAAAAAGAATAGAATTTTATTAGAAATCCATGAAGTAGATATGCCAAAAACAAACGTAAGAAGTTGTTTAAATGGTGTTTTAGTTCAAGATAGAAATAATATTACAGACAAAGTAGAGGATTTAAAGAATGTGACTAACACAGCTCCTACTCAATCTCAAATTGATGATTTAATTTTTGCTTCAAAAATTTGTAAGCACACCAAATCGAATACGATTGTTTTAGCTAAAAATAAGCAATTATGCGCTAGCGGAACCGGACAAACTAGTCGTGTTGATGCTTTAGAACAAGCTATACATAAAGCCAGTTCTTTTAAGTTTGACTTAAACGGAGCCGTTATGGCAAGCGATGCTTTTTTCCCGTTTCCAGATTGTGTAGAAATAGCGAACAATGCAGGTATTAATGCCGTAATTCAACCAGGTGGTTCTATAAAAGATCAATTAAGTATTGATTACTGTAATGAAAATGCAGTTGCTATGGTCATGACTGGCACGCGTCATTTTAAACACTAATGGTCCGTATACTTTAAATTTTTCAATGCTTTTAAACTAAAAATTCAACGATTTCTTATAGTCTAAAATTCGATGAATAACGTATAAGAATCACATCCTTTATTTTAACAAGAATTTGAACCTCTTAAAAGGCATATATTTATTAACTTTTATTACATTTACGTGATTCGTTTTTAAACCACTTAAAAATTTTAATAGCACATGGGATTTTTTGATTTCTTAACAGAAGAAATTGCAATAGATTTAGGCACTGCAAATACGCTTATAATTCATAACGATAAAGTTGTTGTTGATGCGCCTTCTATAGTTGCTCGCGATAGGATTTCTGGCAAAATAATTGCCGTTGGTCAAGAAGCTAGTTTAATGCAAGGAAAAACTCATGAAAATATTAAAACCATTCGTCCTCTAAAAGATGGTGTTATTGCAGATTTTGACGCTTCAGAGCAAATGATAAGTATGTTTATTAAAAATATACCTGCTTTAAAAAAGAGATTCTTTACACCCGCATTACGTATGGTTATTTGTATTCCTTCTGGAATTACAGAAGTTGAAATGCGCGCCGTAAAAGAAAGTGCAGAACGTGTAAATGGTAAAGAAGTGTATTTAATACATGAACCTATGGCTGCGGCTATTGGTATTGGTGTTGATATTATGCAACCAAAAGGAAACATGGTAGTAGATATCGGTGGTGGTACTACCGAAATTGCTGTTATTGCTTTGGGCGGAATTGTTTGCGACAAATCTGTTAAAATTGCTGGTGATGTATTTACTAACGATATTGTATATTATATGCGGACCCAACACAATCTTTATGTGGGAGAACGTACTGCTGAAAAAATAAAAATACAAATAGGTGCTGCTACTGAAGATTTAGAATTACCTCCTGAAGACATGAGTGTCCAAGGTCGTGATTTACTAACAGGAAAGCCTAAACAAGTTCAAATTTCATATAGAGAAATTGCAAAAGCTTTAGATAAATCCATCCTTCGTATTGAAGATGCGGTTATGGAAACCTTATCTCAAACTCCTCCAGAATTAGCTGCGGATATATACAACACAGGTATTTATTTAGCTGGTGGTG
This sequence comes from uncultured Algibacter sp., assembly GCF_905480415.1. Lineage (GTDB taxonomy): Bacteria > Bacteroidota > Bacteroidia > Flavobacteriales > Flavobacteriaceae > Algibacter_B. Next base: position 31,484 of record NZ_CAJQQI010000055.1, read on the forward strand.
GTTCTATGTTACGTGGTTTAGACAAACGTTTATCTCAAAAAACAGATTTACCCGTTTATATTGCTGAAGACCCATTACGGGCGGTAGTTCGAGGTACCGGTATTACACTTAAAAATTTACCTAAGTACAAAAGTGTATTGATAAAATAGAGACCCCTATAAATCATGCAACAGATTATTAATTTTATAATAAGAAACAAAAACTTTTTGTTGTTCTTGTTGCTATTTGGTTTTTCTCTTTTATTTACTATTCAATCACATTCTTACCATAAAAGTAAGTTTATAAATTCCGCTAATTTTTTAACTGGTGGTGTTTATAATTCTTTAAATAACGTTAGTAATTATTTCAACTTAAAGTCTCAAAATCGGCTGCTTTCAGACGAAAACAAGCGATTACGCTCACTTTTACTAAATAATCAAATTAAAACAGACTCCGCTTATGTTGATAGTCTCATGTTTGACAAGTCATATCAATTTTACACTGCTAGTATTATAAAAAACAGCTATTCATTAAGTAACAATATTTTAACGCTTAATAAAGGTAAGAACGACAGCATTAAACAAGATTTTGGTGTTATTTCATCAAAAGGTATTATTGGCATCGTTGATAAAACAAGTAGTAATTATTCCACAGTCATATCCATCTTAAATGCAACAATTAGTATAAGTGCAAAATTAAAAAAAACAAATCATTTAGGATCATTAATTTGGGATGGAGATTCTTCAGAATTCATACAACTTACAGACATCCCTAAAATTGCTCCTGTTAAAATTGGAGATACTATAATTACATCAGGACAGTCCTCTATTTTTCCAAAAGGTATACCAATTGGTGTTATTGATGAATTTCAGCTCGACCAAGCTGAAAATTATTATGAAATTAATGTAAAGCTGTTTAATGATATGACAAGTGTTGAACATGTTTACATTATTGAAAATGTAAATAAAGAAGAAATTAAAAATTTACTGAGCAATAAATAAATGAATAGTATATTTTCAATACATACCATCCGATTTATTGCTTTGATCTTGATACAGGTTTTAATCTTGAATCATATTAACTTTTTAGGCTATATAAACCCATATATATACATTCTTTTCATTGCTTTATTTCCTGTAAAAAATAATCGCGTAGTGCTTATTATGCTAAGTTTTATTTTAGGCATAACTATAGATATGTTTTTAGACACAGGAGGTATTCATGCGGGCGCTTCAGTATTTATAGCTTACATAAGACCTGTGATTTTAAAATCTTCTTTCGGAACGATTTATGAGCATCAATCGGTAAAATTTAACACCGTAGATTTTGGCTCAAAACTCACTTATTTCGCACTTCTTACAATATTACACCACTTCGTTTTATTTTCTTTAGAAATATTTAGCATTTCTAAAATAATTTTAATCTTCCAAAAAACGTTATTCTCAAGTATATTCACTATTATAATAAGTGTTGTGGTAACAATAATTTTTACTCGAAAATCGAAATGAGACAATTTTTACTTTTCATTTTTATAATTGCTGTAGGCATTTTGTTTCTTTCGAGACTCTTCTACTTGCAGATTTACGATTCGAATAACTATAGTTTGTTTGAAGATAATGCTATTAGAAAAGTATATGACTATCCCAAACGTGGTTTTGTTTACGACAGAAATGGTAATTTGCTTGTAGCTAATCAACCATCTTATGATGTGATGGTAATTCCGCGTGAAGTTGAACCTTTAGACACTCTAGAGTTTTGTTCTTTATTAAAAATTGACAAAGAACAATTCATAAAAAAATACCACAAGGCCAAACGATATTCTCCAAGACTACCCTCAGTATTTGTGTCGCACCTATCGAAAGAAGATTATGCTGTGTTACAAGAGAAAATGCGGAAATTTGATGGGTTCTATATTCAAAAACGTTCTTTAAGAGATTACGAAACCACCATTGGGGCTAACGTATTAGGCGATATTGGCGAAGTTAATAATAGTGATATAAATAGAGACCCATACTATAAAATGGGCGATTTAAAAGGCAAACAAGGGGTTGAAGCCTCTTATGAAAACACACTTAGAGGCGTTAAAGGTATTAAGTTTATTCAAAAAGACAGATTTAACAGAAATATTGGTCCCTATAAAGATGGTAAGTATGATACAATTCCTGAACAAGGAAAAGATATTACAATAACTATTGATGCAGAACTTCAAGCTTATGGCGAATTACTCATGCAGAATAAACGCGGTGGTGTTATCGCTATTGAACCTGCTACAGGAGAAATTTTAGCCATGGTTGCAGCCCCAACATACGATCCTAATATTTTGGTAGGACGAGATCGTTCAAAAAATTTCACAAAACTTTACAACGATTCTATAGCAAAACCACTATTTAACAGAAGTTTGCAAGGTGTGTATGAACCTGGGTCACCTTTCAAGTTAATGAATGCCTTAATTGCACTTCAAGAAGGGGTTTTAACACCTGATGAAACCGTGACTTGCTATGCAGGTTACAAATATGGAAATCGGTTTATGAAATGCCATTGTAACAGAGGTACTCGAAACAACATGATTACAGGTATTCAACGTTCTTGCAATGCTTATTTTGCTACTACTTACAGGAAAATTCTAGACAAGAATGGTAGTTCCTCCGACGGTATTGACATCTGGAGTAAACATGCACAAAGTTTCGGTTTAGGTAATTTTCTAAATAACGACCTATTTGTTGGTCAAAAAGGTAGAATTCCTGATAGAGCTTATTACAAACGTATCTATCCAAAAACATTTTATTCAACTTACACCATATCAAATGCGATAGGTCAAGGTGAGGTTGCAACCACCCCAATACAATTGGCAAATATGATTGCAGCTATTGCAAATCGCGGCCATTACTTCACACCTCATATAATAAAAAACATTGAAGGTCAATCCTTGCCAAAACAGTTTACTAAAGCTAAATATACTACCATTGACAAACCGCATTTTGAACCTGTTATAGAAGGTATGTTACAAGTATACAGAAAAGGAACCGCAGCTTCTTTACAAGTTAAAGATATCGATATTTGTGGAAAAACAGGGACCGTTGAGAATTTTGCTATTATAGACAGTCTTAGAACTCAATTAACAGACCACTCCATTTTTGTGGCATTTGCGCCTAAAGATGACCCGAAAATTGCTATTGCTGTATTTGTTGAAAACGGGTATTGGGGAAGTAGATTTGCAGGTAAAGTAGCTAGTTTATTAATTGAAAGACACATAAAAGGGTACATAACGAGAAAAGATCTAGAAGAGTGGCTTTTAAAACATAGTCTTGAAAATGAATACGCAAAACCTCAATCTGGAAAGCCGTTTAAAATTAATGGATATACGTCTTTTCAAATTGTTGAAGAGCAGGAATATTATCGATTAAAAAAAGAATTAAACAGAATTAATAAAGCTAAAAATTGATGGTTAGGAATACTAACAGACATTTTAAATTCGATTGGATTACCGTTATCCTTTTCTTCTTGTTAGTTGGTTTTGGTTGGTTGAATATTTTGTCGGCATCGCATACAGGAAACACCATAAATTATTTTGATTTATCGCAACCTTTCGGAAAACAACTCATATTTATTTTCTTAACCTTCGGCTTAATTATCCTTTTACTAGCTATCGATGCTAAATTTTATGAACGGTTTTCCAGTGTCATTTATATAATATCTATGTTGTCTTTGGTTGGTCTTTTCCTTTTCGGAAAAACCGTAAACGGTGCGACTTCGTGGTATGCAATTGGCGGGATGACTTTACAGCCTAGCGAATTTGCAAAAACCGCTACAGCACTGGCAGTAGCTAAATACATAAGTGATTTAAACACAAATATTAATTCGTTTAAAGATCAAATACGAACCTTTGTTATTATTATCATTCCAGCCATTTTGGTTCTACTTCAAAATGATACGGGTAGCACTATTGTTTATGCCGCTTTCTTTTTCGTCTTATATCGCGAAGGCTTGCCAAAATATTATTTAACTATTGGTGTTTATATTATTTTATTATCCATTATCTCATTAAAATTCGGACCAACAAAAACGTCTATTCTTGCCTTATTGTTTCTAATTGGTTTTCATTTTTTAAGCAAAAAAAAGTTAAAGATATTTCAATCCATCTTAATTCTTTTAGTTGCTATTGCTGTTTCGTTTGGAGTAAAATTCTTTTATCAAAGTATTTTGCAACCCCATCAGCAAGATAGAATAAGTCTATGGTTACGTTTAGAAAAAGACCCTCAAAAACTTGAGCAAATGAAACGTACTTTTGCTTATAATTTAAATGAATCCGAAAAAGCCATTAGCTCTGGCGGCTTTGCTGGTAAAGGATTCATGGAAGGTACTAGAACAACAGGGAAATTTGTACCAGAACAACACACTGATTACATTTTTAGTACCGTTGGCGAAGAATGGGGCTTTCTGGGTAGCGCCTCTGTTGTGGTTCTTTTCGTGTTACTTTTAATACGTATCCTGCATTTGGCTGAACTACAAAAATCGCAATTTAGTAGGGTTTACGGTTATGGTGTCGCTTCAATTATTTTCATTCACTTTTTTATTAATATTGGTATGGTTATGGGGTTAATTCCCACTATTGGTATACCCCTGCCAATGTTTAGCTATGGAGGTTCTGGTCTTTGGGCTTTTACAATTCTAATTTTTATTTTTGTCAAATTAGATTCTAACCGCATCAACGAATGGTAGATCGGCTCATAATGGGCATTTAATTATTTTACTGTGATGAAATATTATTTCTTATTAATTTTTATTCTGATGTTAATTGTTGGGTGTTCGAGCACTAAAAACGCTGTAAGAAAGTCTTTTTCTGAGAAAGAAGCTAAACTCATAATGAATGCAGATAGCTCAAACCCTATGCGGGTCTATAAGATTAACAGCAAAAAAGATTCTTTACTGCTTAGAACAAAAAGCAGCTACATAAAACCAAATCCAAAAGACCCTATTTTACGAAATTTTGTAAAACGTCTTTATGCCACAGTAAGAGATAGTATGTCCATGGGTGTTGGCATTGCTGCACCACAAGTTGGCATTTTAAAAAATATAATTTGGGTGCAACGCTTTGATAAAGTAAACTTTCCTTTTGAAGTGTACTTAAACCCAAAAATCGTTTCTTATTCTGAAGAAAAACAAACGCTAAACGAAGGCTGCTTATCTATTCCAGACAGAACAGAAACACTTAATAGTCGATCCTATGCTATCACTATTGAATATGACACTATGAATGCCGAACATAAATCTGAGATCGTAAATAGTTTTACATCTGTTGTTTTTCAGCACGAAATAGACCACCTAAATGGCATTTTATATCTGGATCATTTGCAGAAAGACATGCTAGATATTGAACAATAACTCCAAAAGATAAACCAATTCAAAATATTTTGTCACCCCTTAATTTAACCTTGTTATTTAATATATTTGTTAGTATAATTCTATTAGTTACAACCCATTTTAGTAAAGCATGTTAACTTAAATAAATAGAAATGGATATCAATGACAATCACATCAATTACGTTGAATTCAAAGCTAAAGACCTGCAAAAAATAAAAGAATTTTATACTATATCTTTTGATTGGACTTTTACTGATTACGGGCCAACATATTTAGCTTTTTCAGAAAGTGGGATTCAAGGAGGATTTGAAAAAACTGAAAGTGAAATTATAAATGGTGCATTGATTATTTTATATCATAAAAACCTTGAATTGATAAAAAGTAAAATTATTAAATCAGGTGGGGAAATCTCAGAAGATATTTTTTCTTTTCCTGGTGGTCGAAGGTTTTATTTTATTTATCCATCAGGAAACGAACTTGCAGTATGGTCTGACAACTAGATGGTTTGCTTGAGATGCTCATTTAAACTCAGTGAATGCTGAAATATGTTACGCTAAAGAAAAACGAATAACGGTATACTGCAAGTTGCAGAACTTTATAGTGCGTCTTTAAATTAATTTCAAACAATAAGTTAAAACCAGAATTTAGGATTATTGCAAATGGAATCAGTGTTCGATCTTCAATAATTACTTTTTCAACTCAAGTTTTTCAGCAAAATAATCGCAAAAATCTTTCATGGTAGCACTCATTTTATCGTCTTGAGTGGCTTTATAGAAGGTATCACTCATAGCCACTAAAGTTTGATGAAAAAACACTTTCATTTCATCAACTGGCATCTCTTTTGTCCATAAGTCAATACGCAAAGTCTCTTGGGTTTTAGCATCCCACACGGCAAGCATCATGGCTTTGGCCTCCTCATTAGTTATACCACCATCTTGAGCCGTCCAATGTATTTTTTCTGGTACTCGGTTTTCATCCAATTCAACATTAAGCTCTATTTTAGAAGTAATCGTATTTGCCATTATTTACGTGGTTTAAACTTTGAATTATTAAAAATATCTTCGGTACTTTTTATAAGCATATCTTTTAAAGATGCTTCATTCTGCTCCATATAGGCCCTAACAATATGCCAACCTATATATTGCCCTAAACGCCCAGGAGAATCGGCATCGACACCCTCTAAATAAAACTTAGAAAATGGTGCAGGGTTTATAAATCTGCGAGGTAATTTAGAATCTGTACTAAACAACAATTCGCGGCTTACTAGAAAACGCCATATATAGCTTTCGTTTGTAATGGCCCAATTCAGTTCAGCTTCACTATAACCAATGCGTTCAGCTTCCGTTTTAAAAGGCACCATAACATCTTTAAAGTATAATAGCTTCCCGAAGTAAATCATTTCATCTAGCAAGGTTTTACGTTCTGGATGATAGGTATGTTTTTTTGCATATTCGTTAGCGAGGTCGACTACAATTTGCTCTTTGTTTAAATTCACTTTTAAAAAGTTAGCAATACTGCCGTAAAACTCGTGGTTGCTTCCTAAATAAGAATCTAATGCAATTACCACAATAGTATCTGTAACGATTATTCTATTTCTATGATCTACATCATTTGTGGTCGTAATTATTCTTGGCGAGTTAAACTCTGAAAAATAATATTTTAAATGGTTGAATAAGGATTCTATTTCAGTCTCAGTGTCTTCAATATCTAAAAACACTTTATCAACTTCATTAAATAGTTGAATTTGCAAGGTGTCTTTTGCCTTAGCTAACCAAAATGAATCTGGATATTTTTCAGAAAACATAAAAGGATAAGCCCTTTTTATATCCACCAGTTTGTTTGAAGTGACTTTAGAAAATAACTTATCAAAACGTTCTATTTGAACATCTGTATTAATTTTAGCTATTTCATGCTCCAAAGTCTTATCTTTTTTACAAGAAGTAGCAATCATTACAACTAATAAAAACAAAAATATGGATTTCATAGAAAACTTAAATGGCATAAATTTTTATAAATTGAGCGTAAGGGTTATTTTTGTTTACAAAGGTACTATTCTTAGATTTAAATTCATTTAAAATGCAAACAGAAAAAGTTGTAAATCATATTGTAAATTGGCTTAAAGATTATGCCACAAATGCTAGCGTAAATGGTTTTGTTGTTGGGGTTTCTGGAGGCATCGACTCTGCGGTAACTTCTACACTATGCGCCAAAACAGGACTCAACGTTTTATGTGTAGAAATGCCTATTCATCAAGCTGAAAGTCATGTTACGAGAGCCCAAGAGCACATTTCTCAACTTAAAAATCATTTTGAAAATGTTGATGATACACGTACCGACTTAACACCTGTTTTTGAGGAGTTTAAAACTGAAATTTTTATGGATGGTGACCAAGCTACAGTTGATATGGCTTTAGCTAATACTCGTGCTAGATTAAGAATGACCACACTTTACTACTATGCTGGCCTTTATGGCTTATTGGTTGCTGGGACAGGAAATAAAGTAGAAGATTTTGGCGTTGGTTTTTATACCAAATATGGTGATGGTGGCGTGGATTTGAGCCCTATTGCAGACTTACTGAAATCGGAAGTTTATGAAGTAGGTGAATTTTTAAAAGTACCTAAATCCATAATGAAAGCTGCACCAAGTGATGGTTTATTTGGAGATACAAGAAGTGATGAAGATCAAATAGGAGCCTCTTATCCAGAACTTGAATGGGCCATGAAAATGGATGATGAAGGAAAAACTGCAGATGCCTTTTCAGGAAGAAAACAAGAGGTATTCAAAATATATAAACGATATAACAATTCTAACAAACATAAAATGATTTCTATTCCAATTTGTGAAATCCCTACTAATTTGTCATAATTATTGCAGAATCTGTAAAAAAGTCATACTTTTGTAACAAGCTTATTCTCTCAACATAACTATCTCTCAATTAATTAGTTATTAAAAAAAGCTACTCAATTATGATAAAATTATTAATAGCAGACAACCACCCAATTACCAGAAAAGGACTCGAAGTTCTTTTCTCAGCATCGTCCGACATAAAAGTTGTTGGAAGTGTAAATGATGGCGAAGCCATCTTGGATTTTGTAAAGAAAAATCCTGTAGACATTATTTTAACTGAAGCAGATTTCCCAAAATTAAATGGGTTAACTGTTTTGCGTTATTTGAAAAATGATTTTCCAGACATTAAAACCATTATTCTTAGTGCACAACCAGAAGAAGTTTATGCCATTAACGCCATCAAAGCTGGCGCTGCTGGTTACATAAACAAATCTGTTAATGTAATTACTATTAATGAAGCCATTTTAAAAGTACATGAAGGCGGTATTCATTTAAGCAATGACTTAACGCAACAGCTTGCCTTTGGTACTAGAGTAAACAAAGGTGGTACTTTTTACAAGAGACTATCTACTAGAGAAGCAGAAGTATTAAAACTTCTTACTATTGGCAGGAAAAATAAAGAAATTTCTAAGGAATTAGATATTAACGAAAAAACAGTTAGTACGTACAAAGCTAGACTAATGCGAAAGCTTAAGGTTACTAATTTAGTTGATTTAGTTAATCAAGCAAAACTAAGCCAACAGTTATAACACACGGTTTAGTTTTCTAGATAATAACATTTTTAGACCCGAATAGTCTTTTACTTCTTCGAGTATATTTCTATTCGAGTCTATTTTGTTTTGCAGCGTTTCTTGCTGAAACTCCTTCACTTTTTGGTCTATTAAAAAGCATCGTAAACTTAAAATGGTTTCGCTAACCAATTGAGCTACGGTGTGCATTTTTTCTTTAGGATATATATTCATCCTTTTCCAATCGTCTAAAGCGTAGCGTTCATCTTCCATTAAAATGGTAGTAATTTCATTAGCCATATCTTGATCTACTGAATTCACAAAAATTTTCAACTCAAAATCTTGATCTTGGTTTAACCTATCAATAATGGTATAATAAAGACTTTTAAATTGCTCATTCGTAAATTGCATTTCATCATCCTGAAGATCTAAAAAAATTTTCTCAAACACTTTAACCTGATGAATTACAGGCTCTAAAACCAATTCGCCTTTATCATTTTCTTTTAAAACTAAATCTTCAAAATTTTCAGTTTCATTTCCGTATAGCAATAAAACCTCAATTATTTTTCGTTCTAAAACATACTGAACATCAACTTTTGCAATAGGCTGCTGGTGTTTGACTACTTCAAAGGCTTTTTGTTCTTTTTGATATTGTTTATTTTCTTCTTGAGACTCTTTTTTATTTATTTGAGCCAAAGTGCTAAACAGTACTTCCTCACTTATATCCATAATTCTAGCACATTCCTGAATATAAATTTCTTTTTTAATGCGGTCAGGAATTTTTGAAATACTGTTAACAATATCTCTAACTGTTTCTGCTTTCTTTATAGGGTCGTTTTTAGAATCCTCGAACAATATGGAAGCCTTAAACTGGATAAAGTCTTTGGCATTGTCTTTTAAATATAAACCTAACTCTTCTAACGTATTTTGTTTTGCAAAACTATCGGGATCTTCACCTTCTGGAAAAGTACATACCCTAACATTCATACCTTGCTCCAAAATTAAATCTATACCACGAAGTGATGCGCGCATACCAGCAGCATCTCCATCAAAAAGTACGGTTATGTTTTTTGTAAGTCGGTTTATAAGTCTAATCTGTTCAGAAGTTAAGGCAGTGCCCGAAGAAGACACTACATTATGTATCCCTGTTTGATGGAACTGAATCACATCCGTGTATCCTTCAACCAAATAACAATTATCTTCTTTAGCTATACTTTGTTTTGCATGATAAATACCATAAAGCACCTTACTTTTATGGTAAATATCGCTCTCTGGTGAGTTTACATATTTAGCTGCTTTCTTATCGGTTATCAAAATACGTCCGCCATAACCCAAAACCCGACCACTCATACTTTTTATAGGAAACATAACGCGACCTTTAAATCTATCAAAGCGTTTATCTTCTTTAACTATGGTAAGTCCTGTTTTTTGTAAAAAATCAATATTATAGCCTTGTTTTAGAGCCTCATCGGTAAACGCTTGCCACTCATTTAATGAATATCCTAAATCGAACTTTTTAATGGTTTCTTCAGTAAATCCGCGCTCTTTAAAGTAACTTAATCCTATTGATTTTCCTTGGTCTGTTTTATGCAGCACTTTTTGAAAGTATGTATTGGCAAATTCACTAACCAAATACAAGCTTTCACGCTCGTTTGCTTTTTCTTTTTGTTCAGAAGATTGCTCGGTTTCTTCTATTTCAACATTGTACTTTTTAGCCAAATATCTTATAGCCTCTGGATACGTAAAATGTTCATGTTCCATTAAAAAAGACACGGCAGTTCCGCCTTTTCCTGTAGAGAAATCTTTCCAGATTTGCTTAACGGGCGACACCATGAAACTCGGCGATCGCTCATCACTAAAGGGGCTTAAACCTTTAAAGTTACTCCCTGCTTTTTTTAGCTGAACAAAATCACCAATAACCTCCTCTACGCGGGCGGTTTCAAATACTTGATCGATGGATGAAGGTGATATCAAAAAATGAGATTTTTAGTGTACGTAAAAGTAAGATAAAATTATACATTCATCAAGATATAAACCTCATCTTGACAATAAAACTAAATTTATTGATTGTGATAAATTTATTTAATTGATTATTTTTTAGACAAATCACTCATTACATGAACAACAGATTCTGTAGTATCTGTCAAAATTTAGAATAATTTGATTCTGTGTTAATCCGAAAAATTAGCATCTTTTATGCGCTAAGTTACATGCACAAGACCAATGGTATACAATCAGTAAAAAGCTAACCAAAAAAGGCTCCAAAATTCCGTGACTACCAATATTTTGGCACATGTATTCCATCGATCCGATAAAGTGCCTCACTTAATAAATTTTCTAAATAAAAATTCGCTAATCGAGGCTTATAATAGCTTTCACACTTACGTGCGACTTCACACTTCATTACCTTCCACATTTTGTATCTTCGTTCTCATAGCCAAACTGCAATTTAGAAATCGATAGTCACAAGCTAAAGAAAGAGACAAAACAATGAAATTAGATAGAAAAAAACATTGGGAAACAGTTTATGAAACTAAAAATCCAGACCAAGTTAGTTGGACGCAAGAAACGCCAAAAACTTCACTTGAATTTATCCATTCTTTCGGACTCAAGAAAACTGCAAAAATAATTGATATAGGCGGTGGCGATAGTAAACTGGTGGACTACTTGCTTGATGAAGGATTTGAAAATATTACTATACTTGACATTTCGGCCAAATCAATGGAAAAAGCAAAAGACCGCCTTGGAGAAAAAGCAAATAAAGTAAATTGGATTGTAAGCGACGTTACAGAATTTGAACCCAATATGACTTTTGATTTTTGGCACGACAGAGCAACCTTTCATTTTCTTACAACGACTGAAGAAATAAAAAAATATTTAAAAACTGCAAGAAAATCTGTAAACGGATTCTTGACAATTGGAACCTTTTCCAAAAATGGACCTAAAAAATGTAGCGGTCTTGAAATAAAACAATACAATGAAGATGAATTAACATTGGAATTGAAAAATGGATTCGACAAAATCAACTGTGTAACAGAAGACCACATAACACCATTTAACACAACGCAAAATTTCTTATTTTGTAGTTTTGAAAGACAATTGAACTGAAAATCCGGCGACTAGCAATAAACAAACACTATGAAATACAGTCAGGAAAAAGACAACGACAACGATGATTGACAAAATTAGAAAATTAGAAAAATTATCGATGCTTTTAGATCCGGGATTGAGCCAAAGAACTAAATGGAATTCAAAGGTTCTAGATTACTCGAACACATTTATCAACAAGCTGCAGACTACCAAAGCTTTTTTCTACTCAGACGAAAATGGGAAAGACATATTCAACCTAGATATTGAAGAGAAGTCAACGGGGTTAACCTCATTATTAGATAGTATAACAAAAAATATCGATGAAGTAGGTATAAACCCGGCCTCTGGCGGGCATATGGGATATATTCCAGGTGGAGGACTTTACCCGTCAGCTCTTGGAGATTTTATTGCCGCTGTTAATAATCGTTATGCCGGAGTGTTTTTTGCTGCTCCTGGAGCAGTTCGTTTAGAGAACATGCTTATTCGCTGGATGTGTCGTCTTATGGGTTACCCTGATGAGGCTACAGGCAATTTAACCTCAGGAGGTTCTATTGCGAATCTAGTGGCACTTGTAACAGCAAGGGAAGCTCATAACATCAAAGCTCGAGATTTTGATAAATCTGTAATTTACCTATCAGAGCAGGCTCATCATTCTGTATTAAAAGCTATCCGAATTGCAGGGTTATCTGAAGCTCCAATTAGGTATATTCCTTTAGATGAAAAATTAAGACTTTCAGCAAATGAATTAGAAAAAGCAATTATTAAAGATAAAGAGAATGGTTTGATGCCATTTTTTATAAATGCTTCTTTCGGAACGACTAATACAGGGGCAGTTGATCCTATAGAATCAATTGCTCATATCGCAATAAAACATAAACTATGGTTTCATGTTGATGCCGCTTATGGTGGTTTTTTTAAATTAGTAACTAAATTAAATTCTAAATTTGAAGGCATACAGCAAGCCGACTCTATTACCCTCGACCCTCATAAAACACTTTTTTTACCGTTTGGAACTGGTACTATTCTTATTAAAAATAAAGAAAAATCATTAAAAGCATTTCAGTATTTAGCTGACTACATGCAGGATACTATTGATGCTGATGAAGAAATTTCACCAGCAGATATATCACCAGAACAAACAAAACACTTTAGAGGAATGAGAATGTGGTTACCGCTTAAATTATTTGGTTTAAAGCCTTTTAGAGCGGCATTGGAAGAAAAACTATACTTAACTCGGTATTTCTATGATAAAATAAAAAAAATAGAGGGCTTTGAAGTTGGGCCGGAACCCGAGCTTTCTATTGCAATATTCAGGTATGTACCCACAAATAGAAAGGCAGACTCCTTCAATGAAAAATTGATTAAGGCTATTCAAAAAGACGGGCGCATTTTTCTTTCATCAACTAACATAAATGATGTATTTTGGATACGAATTGCAGTAGTCTCATTTAGAACGCATCTAGTCCACATAGAACTTTTACTAGATATTATTGAAGAAAACGTGAGAAAAATATCAATTGAACTAAATTAAACTAGAGGCTAAAAACGTGTAACTTATTGCTCGTTCTAGCTAGCGTAACTAAATAAATAAGATGGCCATCATTAAAAATTAATCTTGACTGATTACCTAATTACTAAGAACAATAAATTTAATTATGGAGTTTTTCCGAATTATCAAAGTAAAGACACAAGACAAGACTATTCAAGATGAACTAACTATTAAAAATCTAGAATTTATTAGCAGTGATATTTTTGTTATTGGTGATCAAAATAAAACTGAAGCTAATGTTGGAGGTGTTTGGGGAGAATTCACTTTAACTCGAACCAGTATTAGAGGAGGCCTGCGTTTTGCATTGGTAGAATGCCCTAATGCATTAACTTGGACCATTACAACTGGAATTCTTCCTGAACCTGACGTTATAGTTATTCATCTAACAATAAATCGTCAAAAACAGATGGAATCTTTTATTGAAGAAATCGAAGAGTTTTTAGACGACCAAAGTATTTGCTTACAAAAATATTTCAAAGAAAATAAATCTATCTAAACAATAATACCATATGAAGAAATTCTTAAAATTTGTATTACTGATCATCGTATTATACTTTTTGCTTCTAATTCCAATACCTCAGAGTCAGAAAGAAGTACAAATGGCTTCACGAAATCCATTTATTTGGGGGCAGGATAAGCTTTGGGATCAATTAGAAGTTTCCTTTAAAAACGCAAAAGAAATTCCATCTGGAGCTTTGGATTCAATAGTAAATAAGATGACTATTGAAACCGATAGTATATTTAATGAAAATGAAGATAAACTTCTAAAACCCAACGATCCTTTTTATACATCCATTGAAAAAAGGTTTTTTAATATTGCGCCATTAATTGCTGCACAAAAGGTTAAGTCCGATTGGTATATTCGGTTCTATAACCAAGTAAGAAAAAAGATGAAAAATGATTCTCGTTCTTGGGATATGGGTCATGAGCTAACACGAAATCTAACGTATCGCATACTTTATGGTATGAGAGCTACAGTTGAAGAGATTTTACTGCAGTCTAGTGATGATCAATTTATTACAACAACGTTTGTTTCGAATGAACCATCCGTAACTCCTTCAGTAATTGTTTTAGGAATTGAAGTGCATAGTGGTGATTTACTTATAAGTCGAGGTGGAGCAGAAGTTTCTGCCTTTATATCAAGAGGGAATGATTATCCAGGAAATTTTTCACATGTTGCCATTATTCATATTGATAAAGAAACTAACGAACCGTATTTTGTTGAAGCACACATAGAAAAAGGAGTTGCCCTAGCTTCGCTTGATGAGTACTTAAATGATAAAAAACTAAGGTTTATGGTTATGAGACCTAGAGCCGATTTGCTTCAAATGATAGAAAATCCCATGCTCCCGTATGAGGCCTCTTTATATATTTATAATGAATCTCAAACTAGGCATATTCCTTATGACTTTAAAATGGACTATTATGATTCTTCGGCCATGTTTTGTTCAGAAGTTGGATCTTATGCCTATAAGCATTCTGGAATAGAACTATGGGAATTTGAGTCTACCATCTCTTCTAGTGGTATTATAAATTGGCTGAATGATTTTGGTGTGGAAAATTTTGTTACACAAATGCCATCAGATTTGGAATACGACCCGATGTTAAGTGTTGTGGCCGAATGGAGAAATAAAGACATTCTTTTTCAAGACCACTTAGACAATGCTGTTATGGATGCCTTGATAAGTCGTGCCAATGAAGGCGAAAATTTAGATTACAATAATTGGTTGCTCCCGATTGCTCGAACCATTAAAACCTATTCGTTTTTCCTTAATTTAATTGGGAAAGATGGTATTATCCCTGAAGGTATGGATGCCCAAACTGCATTGAAAAACAATGATTTTGTGGACCGTTTTAACATATGTAAAACCTCAACAGAATCCAAAATAAAATCTTTTAAAGAAGAAAATAAATACTTGCCGCCATATTGGCAAATGGTACGAATGGCAGAGGAAAGCTTGTAGAAATAATAATTAGTTTAATATTAAGTTTAACTTGTTGACTAAAGGAAATTTTATTTACTTCTTTCTATCAATCACATAATTCACCATCAGTTCTAGTGAATTTTTATAATCAGAATCAGGATACGTTTTAAGTATTTGTAAGGCTTCTTCTTGAAAGGATTTCATTTTATTTACGGCATAATCTAAACCACCATTATCTTTAACGAAAGCAATAACTTCTTTAACTCGCTTGGTATCTTTGTTATGATTTTTAACAGAATTAATAAGCCATTTCTTATCTTTTTTAGACGCTTGATTTAATACATGAATTAATGGCAAGGTCATTTTTTGCTCTTTAATATCTATCCCCGTTGGCTTTCCTATTTGCTCATCACCATAATCAAACAAATCATCTTTTATTTGAAATGCCATACCAATTAACTCTCCAAACTTACGCATAGACTCAACATGCAATGATTCTGGTTTAACTGAAGCTGCGCCCAAACTACAACAAGCCGCTATTAACGTTGCTGTTTTTTGACGAATAATTTCATAGTAAATATCTTCAGTAATATCTAATTTACGTGCTTTTTCAATTTGAAGTAATTCGCCCTCACTCATTTCACGAACGGCTATTGAAATGATTTTAAGTAAATCAAAATCATTATTATCAATAGACAGCAGCAAACCTTTTGAGAGTAGAAAATCGCCAATTAAAACCGCTATTTTGTTTTTCAATAGAGCATTTACTGAGAAAAATCCTCTTCTGCGATTACTGTCATCAACCACATCGTCATGAACCAATGTTGCAGTATGAATCAATTCTATAACCGATGCCCCTCTATAGGTACGTTCACTCACTTCGCCATTTGCAACCATTTTAGCCACCAGAAAAACAAACATAGGTCGCATTTGTTTACCTTTTCGGTTTACTATGTAATGCGTAATTCTATTTAATAAAGCAACTTTACTAGACATAGAAAGCAGGAACTTTTGCTCGAAAAGATCCATCTCATAGCCTATAGGCTTCTTTATTTGTTCTACTACTTTCAAATAATTGGTTTAAAGAAGTTCAAATATAAGTTTTAGAATAGAATATTTTAGGATTTGTTAGCTAATTGTCCGCAAGCAGCATCAATATCTTTACCTCTACTTCGTCTTACGGTAACCGTTATATTATTTTCTTCAAGTACTTTTACATACATATCTATAGCACTAGAATGGGCTTGTTGAAACTCGCCATCATCAATAGGGTTATACTCAATAATATTTACTTTACTTGGTGCGAATTTACAGAATTCAACCAATGCCTCAACATCTTTTATTTTATCATTAATACCTTCCCAAACGACATACTCATAAGTAATTCTATTTTTGGTTTTAGCAAACCAATACTCCAATGCTTCTCTTAAATCATTTAGAGGAAAAGTAGCGTTGAAAGGCATTATGGATGTGCGTACCTCATCAATAGCAGAATGTAATGACACTGCAAGTTTAAACTTAACATCGTCATCAGCCATTTTTTTAATCATCTTAGGCACTCCTGAAGTTGAAACAACGATGCGTTTTGGTGACATTCCTAAACCTTCTGGTGATGTAATTTTATCGATCGCTTTAATAACGTTATTGTAGTTCATGAGTGGTTCTCCCATGCCCATAAATACGATATTACTTAGTGGTCTATTATGATATAATCTACTTTCATTATCGATAGCGACTACCTGATCATAAATTTCGTCTGGATTTAGATTTCGCATGCGCTTTAATCGCGATGTTGCACAAAACTTACAATCTAAACTGCAGCCTACTTGACTAGAAACACAAGCCGTGGTTCTGGTTTTAGTTGGTATTAAAACAGACTCTACAATTAAATTGTCATGTAAGCGTACCGCATTTTTTATGGTACCATCTGAGCTACGTTGCATTTGGTCGACCTTGATATGATTAATAACAAAGTTATCTTCCAGCATTTGACGGGTTTCTTTTGAGACATTCGTCATATCCTCAAAAGTGTGTGCCGATTTTTGCCACAACCACTCATACACTTGATTACCTCGGAATGCTTTATCGCCTTCTTTTACAAAGAAATCTCTAAGTTGTTCTTTCGTTAGCGCTCGTATGTCTTTTTTCTTGATTTCCATCTGAATGCAAAAATAAGGAAAGGATTTTCTAATTAGGAATTATGAATTAATAATTATGATTGGTACTTGAAACTCGCATTAGGGATTGTAGCGGCATCCTTTTAAAAAGCTGAAATTGAAACTAAAAACAAGTAGATAACTACATCCTTCATACTTGAAACAACACTTTTAAAAGATATAGCGAAAGCCCGACCCCTGGGTAATGCTCAATTAATTTACAAAAAAAGCCTCTTAAAAAAGAGGCTCTTTATTATTTTGAATATTATATGATTAACATAGCATCGCCATAACTATAGAATTTGTAACCTTCTTTGATAGCTTCATCGTAAGCCCGTTTTATAAAATCGTGACCTGCAAATGCTGCAACCATCATCAATAACGTTGATTTTGGTGTGTGAAAATTAGTTATCATAGCATTTGGTATAGTAAATTCGTAAGGAGGAAAAATGAATTTATTGGTCCATCCATCATACTCATTTAGCTGCCCGCCTGTCGATACTGCACTTTCTACGGCACGAACAGCAGTGGTACCAACAGCGCAAATACGTCGCTTTTCTTTAAGAGCTGTGTTGACAATTCCGGCTGCTTTCCCTTGAATTTTCAGCTCTTCGCTATCCATTTTATGCTTAGATAAATCTTCAACCTCAACTGGGTTAAATGTACCTAAACCTACGTGCAATGTTACCTCAGCAAAATTAACACCTTTAATTTCTAAACGTTTTAATAGGTGTTTAGAAAAGTGAAGTCCAGCAGTTGGTGCCGCAACAGCGCCTTCGTTTTTAGCAAAAATAGTTTGGTAGCGCTCTTCATCTGAAGGCTCTACATCTCTTTTTATATATTTAGGCAATGGTGTTTGTCCTAATTCACTCAATTTAATACGAAATTCTCTGTACGATCCATCATATAAAAAGCGCAGTGTACGACCTCTAGATGTTGTGTTATCTATAACTTCTGCAACCAAGGTATCATCATCACCAAAATAAAGTTTGTTTCCAATTCTTATTTTACGAGCTGGATCAACCAACACATCCCAAAGGCGTTGTTCTTCATTCAGTTCTCTTAACAAAAACACTTCTATTCTAGCTCCTGTTTTTTCTTTGTTACCATAGAGTCTTGCCGGAAATACTTTAGTATTATTTAAAACTAAAACATCATCTTCGTCAAAATAATCGATAACATCTTTAAACATTTTATGCTCAATAGTTTGCTCTTTTCTGTTCAAAACCATTAAACGAGATTCATCTCTATGTTCTGCAGGATATTCTGCTAATAATTCTTCTGGTAACTCGAAACCGAAGTGTGATAATTTCATACGTGTCATTTAGTGTTTTTAATTAGAAAGGATGCAAATATACAATCTGCGCATAGGGGTTGTCAAGTAAATACCTGTTTATTATTCAGTTATTTTAAATCCTATGGATTTTAAGTCTTCCCAAAAGGTTGGATAAGACTTTGAAACCACCATGGCATCTTCAATTATAATTGAAGTTTTCAATGCTAAAGGTGCAAATGCCATTGCCATTCTATGATCGTTATAGGTTGCTATAGACACCATTGAATTTATCCTTTTTGATGCTGATAGATGCAATGATTTGTCTGTAATTTCAACCGATCCTCCTAATTTTTCAAGTTCGATTTTTAAAGCTACTAGACGGTCTGTTTCTTTGATTTTTAATGTGTGCAAACCAATTAAGTCACAGGATATACCTAAAGCAAAACAAGTTACTGCTATAGTTTGGGCAATATCTGGAGCATTTTTCAAATCTAGAGATAGGGGTTCTAAATTCGATTTTTCCTTTTTTAAAGTTAATTTATTTTCACTAAAACTGGCAGAAACTCCAAAGTGTTTATAAATACTCACTAAAGCAGAATCGCCCTGAAGTGAATTCTCCTTGTAAGACGACAAATTGATTTCTGTTCCTACTTCACTTAAAGCTGCAATACTAAAATAATATGAAGCAGACGACCAATCGGACTCTACAGTGAAAGTTTTTGGCTTTAAAGTTGTTGTATTTGGTTTTACTCTAATGATATTTCCCATAAATGAAGATTCTACACCAATCTCATCCAATAAACTTAATGTCATATTTATATATGGAATAGATGTGATTTCGCCTTCAAGTGTTAATTCTAAGCCGTTTTCAAGTTTAGAAGCTATTAGTAATAAAGCAGAAATATACTGGCTACTTACATTAGCTTTTAAAGACACTTTATGTTTGGTAAGTTTTTTTCCTGTAATTTTTATTGGAGGGTAGCCTTCATTTTCTTTATAGCTAATTTGAGCTCCTAATTCTTGCAACGCTTCAACCAAAATTTTGATTGGGCGTTCTTTCATCCTTTTGGATCCCGTAAGAATTGTTTCTCTACCTTCTTGAATTGAGAAATATGCTGTTAAAAAACGCATAGCCGTTCCTGCGTGATGAATGTCAATAATCTCTGATTTAGAGCTTAAAGCATTCGTCATTAAATTACTATCATCTGAATTTGAAACATTTTCTAGTTTAAACTCCGGATATAATGCTTGTAATAGTAATAACCGATTAGATTCACTCTTTGAACCTGTTATTTGAATAGAAGACTGCTTGGCAATTGCAGATTTTTGAAGTGTAACGTGCATGTTCTAATAAATTACTATTTAAAGAAGTCGCAAATTTACTTTAATTTTTCGTTATTATGATGCCTATCATGGTCGCGTTTTGCTTTCTTATCCATTCTTTTATCAAAGGCTTTTTGTAAGTCTACATCTGTTTGGTTTGCTAAACATAACACTACAAATAGCACATCTGCTAATTCTTCACCTAGATCTTTATCTTTGTCACTTTCTTTTTCGCTTTGCTCTCCGTAACGTCTGGCTATAATCCGAGCTACTTCACCTACTTCTTCTGTCAGTTGTGCCATATTGGTAAGCTCATTGAAATATCGAACACCATGTTCGTTTATCCAATTATCAACTTCTTTTTGTGCGTTTTCAATGTTCATTTATATTTTTTTAAAGTACCTAAAATTAACAAAATAAGTAAGGATGGAATAACAATAAATTTTATTTCACTTAAAACGACTCGCAATCCCCAACCGGAAAAAAACTTTTTAATCCCTAACGGCGACACTAATATTTCTCTAAATGAAAAGAAGAATCTATCGTTATTGAATGGTATAAAAAACCCTATACCTTCACCTCCTGATGTCATCGCATCAAAAATTCCGTGTGATATCGTTGATAGAAAAATAACCAAAAACCAAATTAATTTATTGTTTCTACCAATCGTAAGCATTAAAACTAATGCCCAAAGTATAGCAAAAAAAATAGAATGTGTAAATCCGCGATGTCCTAAAGGGTGTTGATACGCTATTCCTAATTTAAAAGTAATAACGTCAAAATCTGGTAAAATTGCAGAAAATATGGCTGCTAATAGTAACCATTTTGTCTGTTTATTACCAATAAGCTTTGTTATAGTAAACCCCACAACACCATGACCAAATATCGATGCCACTATATTTTATTTTTAGTATCTATAATTATTGTTACTGGTCCATCATTTAGTAAATCCACTTTCATATCAGCTCCAAACTTACCTGTATGCACTTTTTTGCCTAAGTCTTTTTCAAGTTGAGTTATAAAACTTTCATAAAGCGGAATAGCAACATCCGGCTTTGCCGCTTGAGTATAACTTGGGCGGTTACCTTTTTTAGTTGAAGCATGCAATGTAAATTGACTCACTACAATCGCATCACCATTTGTATTAACCAATGCCTTATTCATGACTTCATTTTCATCTCCAAAAATTCTTAAATTCACTATTTTGTTTGAAAGCCAATTAATATCTTCTTGGGTATCATCACCTACAATACCTAGAAAAATTAAAAGTCCCCCTTTAATTGAAGCTACTTTTATATCTGCAATGGTTACACTTGCTTTTGAAACTCTCTGTATAACCGCTTTCATTCTTTATCCCAAATATCTGTTCGATAATGCTCATCTTCACCTTCTAACATTTGCAAATAACTTCTGTAACGCGAATATGCAATCTCATCATTTTCCAAAGCCTCCTTTACAGCACATTTAGGCTCTTTCAGGTGCAAACAATTATTGAATTTACAATCTTGTTTTAATTTGAAAATTTCAGGGAAATAATCACCTATTTCTTCTTGTTCCATATCAACAATACCAAACCCTTTTATTCCTGGCGTATCAATAATCTTTGCATCGAAACTTAAATCGAACATTTCTGCAAAAGTAGTGGTATGTTGTCCTTGACTATGTTGTATTGAGATCTCTTTAGTTTTGATATTTAGCGAGGGTTCAATAGCATTTACAAGTGTAGATTTACCAACTCCCGAATGGCCAGAAAACATACTCGTTTTATTAAGCATTAAGGATTTAACTTTATCTACATTTTTTCCAGTTTTGGCTGAAACACCAATACATTCATATCCTATTTTTCTATAAATATGTGCTAAAAACCTAACTTCATTAAGTGTTTCTTCATCATATGTATCAATCTTATTAAATAATAAAACGGTTTTTATAGAATAGGCTTCCGCAGTTACTAAAAAGCGATCAATAAAGCTGGTAAGTGTTGGCGGATTATTAATGGTAATCATTAAAAATACCTGATCTAGATTAGCCGCAATAATATGAGTTTGCTTAGATAAGTTTACAGATTTTCTAACAATGTAATTCCTTCGGTCATGAATATTATAAATAACTCCCGTTTCGGCATTGTTATCAGTTTCTAATTCAAAATCTACAACATCACCAACAGATATTGGATTGGTACTTTTTATTCCTTTAAGACGGAACTTCCCTTTGATACGACATTCGTAAGTATGCCCTAAATTGGTTTTTACCGTGTACCAACTTCCAGTAGATTTATAAACGTGTCCCGTCATAGTGTTTTCAAAAGTAAAGCTAAAAAATTTTTTTTTAGCATAGATATTGGTTAATCTTGTCATTATTAATTTAAAACAAAAACCAAGAACATGAAAAAATTATTAATTGTATTAGCTATTTCTTTATTTACTTTCCTTGAAACAAATGCTCAAGTTGAATACAAAGTGGTAACAAGTGTTGAGTCTATTATACCTAGTGGGTTAGGTCGTTCTAGAATTATTAGCGCTAATGACACGAAAGACTACAAAGAATTTACTAGCACTCAAACCGATGAAAAAAATACACGTAACAAATCTAAGCGTGGCGAAATAAGAGTTAAAGGTTTTGATGAAACTAAATTATTAAACTTTTTTAATGTTGCCGGTATTCGTTTTCAAAACATTGCTGCAAATGACGCTATAATTACTTCTAAAATTAATACAATGATTGAAGAAGGCTGGGAACTCGCTTTTGTAACTAGTGGTGTTGAAAGCGACGGTGGAAAAGGAGATGGTCAAGGTATTTTTATAACACGTTATCTTTTTAAAAGAAATAAGCAATAGTTTTTCTTTTACTTAAATATAAAAATGCCTCACTTTAGTGAGGCATTTTTATATAATTTATTTAATAAACTATCCGTTAATAACTTTCTCTTGATGATTAATTGATTCTTGGTGAACCGCCTTAAACATCTTTAAAATAAATTCTTCACTTAATCCGTGTTGCTCGCCTTCCAAAACCATTTTACCTAAAATCTCATTCCAACGTTTAGATTGTAAAACTGCCACGTTTTTTTGTTTTTTAAGTGCACCAATCCCATCAGAGGTTTTCATTCGTTTTCCTAATAAATCGATAATTTGATTATCAATCACATCAATTTGCGCTCTTAAATTATCTAACTCGCTGTTATATTCTGCTTCAGCGTTAGATTCTTTTTTGATTTTTAAATCTCTCATGATTTGAACTAAGGTTGATGGCGTTACTTGCTGGGCAGCATCACTCCAAGCCTTTTCAGGATCGTAATGTGTTTCAATCATTAAACCATCAAAATTTAAATCTAAAGCAATTTGAGATACATCAAAAATCATATCTCTTTTTCCTGTAATATGTGATGGGTCGTTAATTAAAGGAATATCTGGGAATTTATTTTGAAACTCAATAGCTAATTGCCATTCTGGAGTATTTCTATATTTTGTTTTTTCATAAGTTGAAAACCCTCTGTGTATTGCTCCTATATTTTTAACTCCTGCTTTGTAAATTCTTTCGATACCTCCTAGCCATAATGCTAGATCTGGATTTACGGGATTTTTGATTAACACAGGCTTATCAGTTCCTTTCAAAGCATCTGCAATATCCTGCATAATAAAAGGGCTAACGGTAGAACGTGCTCCAATCCAAAGTAAATCTACATCATGCTCTAAAGCCAATTTTACATGGTTTGCATTTGCAACTTCAGTACAAATTTTCATACCTGTTTCTGCCTTTACTTTTTGAAGCCATTTTAAACCTAATGCTCCAACACCCTCAAACATACCAGG
>NZ_CAJQQI010000056.1 GCF_905480415.1 uncultured Algibacter sp.
TTATAATTTTAGACAAACAGATTCGGCGTTAAGTGATATTTCAGAATACAAAGCCATCAAGCTACTCAACAAACTAAATAGGTTGAAATACCTGCAAAGAGAAACGTATCAATCTGCTATTTGAATTTACTTAATAATTATTTTTATCTTCAATCACATCTAAATGAGAGGTTTGCACGTATTTTAAATATAAGAAAGAACGTTATGAACAAACAATTTTGTAGAGTTGGTAAAATTAAACCCAACCTTGGTAAATCAATAAGCTTGAAAGAAGTAGAAAAAAGAATAGCAAATTTTGTAGACGATACTACTAAAACTCATTGTTCTGAAGATTTAAACGGAGCGTTTTAAAATAAGCAAACACCTTTGTAAGTCTCGAACCATACCAAGAAAACATCTCTCCATCAACTAATACAATAGTTGCATTGGGGTAAAAGTCTTGTAACTCCTTTTTATGCACTTCTTTAAAAGGAAAGGGTTCTGATGACAGTAAAACAACCTCTATATTTTTATTTGTAGAAAATTTAGAAATTTCAATTTCTGAATAACGTTCTTTTTTTGAATAGCTGTTTTCAAACTTATTTATCTTCAACAAATAATTAATAAACGTATTATTCCCAGCAATCATCCATGGGTTTTTCCAGATAAAATAAACGACTTTTAAAGTTGGTTTACTTTGAATAAACTCTTCAAAACCACTAAGCTCCTTTTTAATTTCATCTAATAGTGCTGAAGCCTCTTTTTTTCGATTAAAGATGTATCCATATTGCTCAATTAATTCTAAACTATCTTTGATATCATAAATATCCGAAACATGAACATTACAAATTGATTCACAAACTTCAACAATTTCTTTGGTGTTTTCTTCTTTATTGCAAAGAATGATATCTGGTTGAAGGGCTGTTATTTTATCAAGATGAATCTGTTTTGTACCACCAACCATTGGAACATTGGTTTTAATATGATGCGGATGCACACAGAATTTGGTTACACCAACTAAATAAGATCCCAAACCTAAATCACATAATAATTCAGTTTGACTAGGCACTAATGAAATAACGCGTGTTGGAGTTTCTTTTAGATAAATAATTCGATTAAGTTGGTCTTTGAAGTTTTGCATGTTATTGAGAATTACAATTAACTCAAAATAGCTTCCATCTCTTTTTGGAGTTCCTCAGATTTTTTAGCTGCAGCTTCAGCAAAATCAGTCTGATTTGATGCATAAATAATACCTCTTGAAGAATTAATCAATAATCCAACACTATCGTTCATTCCATATTTACATACCTCTTGTAAATTTCCGCCTTGAGCACCAACACCAGGAACTAGCAAGAAACTGTCTGGAATAATTTTTCTAATGTCTGCTAAATACTCCGCTTTTGTAGCACCAACAACATACATTAAATTCTCAGTGTTCTTCCAAGTTTTTGAGGTTTCTAATACTTGCTTATAAAGTTCCTTCCCATCTACCGTTTTTGTTTGAAAATCAAATGCGCCTTGATTAGAAGTTAACGCTAAAAGAATAGTGTGCTTATCTTCAAAAGCTAAAAATGGTTCTATGGAATCTTTACCCATATATGGTGCAACTGTTACAGAATCGAATGCTAAATCTTCAAAAAATGCTTTAGCGTACATGGTACTTGTATTACCAATATCCCCACGTTTTGCATCAGCAATAGTAAAAATTTCTGGATGCTTCTCGTTTAAGTAATGGATTGTTTTTTCCAAAGCTCGCCAACCCTTTATGCCGTATGCTTCATAAAATGCTGTATTAGGCTTGTAGGCTACACATAAATGATGCGTTGCATCAATTATAGCTTTATTAAAAGCGAAAATGGGATCGTTTTCTTTTAAAAGATGTTCTGGAATTTTATTTATATCCACATCTAATCCTATACATAAAAAGGATTTCTTCGTTTTAATTTGCTGAACTAATTGGCTCGTTGTCACCTAGCTTATTTTAAATTTGATCACTTCCAGCCTTCAACTTTTCAGTATTATCAGCTAATTGTAACTCATCTATGATTTTTTGAATATCACCATTTACAATGTTAGACAAGTCGTAAAGTGTTAATCCAATTCTATGATCTGTAACTCGTCCTTGCGAATAATTATACGTTCTAATTTTAGCACTCCTGTCTCCACTGGTCACCATGGTGCCGCGCAAAGCAGCATCTTCTTCTAACTTCTTAGCTAACTCTAAATCGTATAAACGTGAACGTAAAACTTTAAACGCTTTCTCTTTATTTTTATGCTGCGATTTTTGATCTTGACACTGTGCTACTAATCCTGTTGGAATATGTGTTAAACGCACAGCTGAATATGTTGTATTTACAGATTGACCTCCAGGACCTGACGAACAGAAAAAATCGATTCTTACCTCTTTAGGATTTATTTCCACATCAAACTCTTCAGCCTCAGGAAACACCATTACTGTTGCTGCACTGGTATGCACACGACCTTGAGTTTCTGTTTGAGGCACACGTTGTACACGATGTACACCTGCTTCAAACTTTAACGTTCCGTAAACATCATTACCAGTAACTTCAAACTGAATTTCTTTAAAACCACCATTAGTCCCTTCACTAAAATCGACCGTATCTACTTTCCAGCCTCTTCCTTCACAATATTTAGTGTACATTCTAAACAAATCGCCTGCAAAAATACTGGCTTCGTCTCCACCAGTTCCAGCTCTTAATTCTACTACTGCATTTTTAGAATCTGTAGGATCTTTAGGAATTAAAAGCACTTTTATCTCTTCTTCTAATTTGGGAATACTTTCTTTAGCTTCATCATATTGCATTTTAGCCATTTCGACCATTTCTGCATCACTACCGTCTGATATTATTTCTTCAGCTTCAGCTAAATTATTAGTAAGTTCTAAATAAATTTCTCGCTTATCCATAAGAATTCGCAAGTCTTTATACTCTCTATTTAGATCAACATAACGTTTCTGGTCTGTAATGATATCGGGTTGAATAATTAAATCACTAACCTCATCAAAACGCTGTTTTACTATTTGTAATTTCTCTAACATCTGCCTTTATTAATTGGAAACCAAAAATACGATAATTTATGTATTTTCAATGACTACAAACACTTGTAATAATTCATTTCTAAAAATATTATCACCCAAATGGCGTTATCATAAATACTGATGCAACAATTGTTTTCTATATTAGTTTTTTACAGACCCTTTATTATTTGGTCTTTAGCCATAAACATGCTGCTTTCATTTATAAAAATTGAAATCATTACTATTCTAATCGTTAAACTCTTACTTATTTTTTCTTTGTGGCATTTTTTAAATGAAACTCATGCAAAACGAAAACTTACTTTTTATAAAAACTTGGGTATTTCTACATTAAAGTTATTTTCTTTAGTGTTTGTTATTGATGCTGTTTTTTCAATCCCTTTCGTTATTCTCTTAAAAGAGTTTGTTTAAAAATCATTAAACTAAAAAAGGAAGCCAAACGACTTCCTCTTTTATTTATATAAATTTAATATTAACCGCACTTAGAAGAACCACAATCTTTGCAGGTTAAACATCCTTCTTGATAGATTAAATTTTCAGATTTACAATTATCACACGCTTGTCCTTTGGCTTTCGTACCATCAGCTACATAACGTTTTAAAGCTCTTACCACTCCATTTTTCCATGTATTAATAGATTCGCTATCTAGTTGCAAGCTATTAATTAAATCTACAATTTTATCAATTGGCATGCCGTGGCGCAACGTACTTGAAAATAATTTAGCGTAATTCCAAAACTCTGGATTAAACTTATGCGATAAGCCTTCAATGGTGGTTTTATAACCTCTTGTGTTCTTGTATTGAAAATCGTAACGAGAGCTACCATCTTCATTTCTGTTTTTTATGATTAATCCGTTATTTACCCAACGTGGGATCAAAATCCCATCTTCATCATCGGCTAAACCAGTAAAAACCTCATATGGCTTATCATCGATTAGACCAATAAACGCAATCCATTTTTCTTTATTATTTTGAAAACGAACCACATGAGCTTCCAAAACTTGTGGACGCTTTTTCGGAAAAGCTGTTAGCTTTCCATTGTCTGTATCTTCCTTTTTATCGTCATTGGCAATTAAAACACCAGAACGCGAACCATCTCTATATACTGTAACTCCTTTACAGCCTACTTCCCATGCTTTCATATATAAATCGCCAACCAAATCTTCTGTAACATCATTCGGTAAATTAATAGTTACACTGATTGAATGATCTACCCACTTTTGAATAGCACCTTGCATACATACTTTACTCAACCAATCCACATCGTTTGAGGTTGCTTTATAATACGGCGACTCTTTAATCAATTCGTCAATCTCCGCTTGTGAAAAGTTTTTTGAGCTATCAATACCATTTACTTCCATCCATTGTTTAAAACGATGATGAAACACAACATACTCTTCCCATGAATCCCCAAGTTCATCAACAAAATCTACACGCACATCATTATCATTCGGGTTTATTTTTCTTCTTCGCTTATAAACAGGCATAAATACAGGTTCAATACCAGATGTGGTTTGCGTCATTAAACTGGTCGTTCCTGTAGGAGCTATTGTTAATAAGGCTATATTACGTCTACCATATTCTAGCATTTCATAATATAATTGACTATCCGCTTCTTTTATCCTTTGGATAAACGGATTGTTCTTTTCACGTTCCGCATTGAAAATTGAAAACGCACCACGCTCTTTAGCTAAATGTACCGAAGATCGATATGCTTCAATGGCAATTGTTTTATGAACTTCTAAGGAAAACGCATTACCTGCTTCACTACCATATTGGATACCTAAAGCCGCCAACATATCTCCTTCTGCAGTTATTCCAACGCCTGTTCGCCTTCCTTCTTGAGCTTTTTGCTTTATGTTACACCATAAATTACGCTCGGTTAATTTCACTTCATCTACCTCCGGATCTTCGTCAATTTTCTTTAATATTTTATCGATCTTCTCAAGTTCTAAATCGATAATATCGTCCATAATACGTTGCGCCACAGCTACATGTTTTTTGAACAAATCGAAATTGAATTTAGCTTTTGGCGTAAACGGATTATCTACATAAGAAAATAAATTAATCGCTAGCAATCTGCACGAATCGTATGGGCATAATGGAATTTCGCCACATGGATTTGTAGACACGGTTTTATATCCTAAATCCGCATAACAATCTGGCACCGATTCATTTATAATAGTATCCCAAAATAAAATTCCTGGTTCAGCAGATTTCCAAGCATTATGTACAATTTTTTTCCATAAGGCATTCGCATCAATGGAATTAGACACTTTAGGGTTATCACTGAATATTGGATATTTTTGAGTGTAATTAGAACCGTCTTTAACAGCCTTCATAAAATTATCATCAATTCTAACCGATACATTGGCACCTGTCACTTTTCCTTGCTCTAATTTGGCATTAATAAAATCTTCTGCATCTGGATGATTAATGGACACTGAAAGCATTAGTGCTCCTCTTCTTCCATCTTGAGCAACCTCTCTTGTAGAATTAGAATAACGTTCCATAAAAGGTACAAGTCCTGTAGATGTTAATGCCGAATTTTTTACAGAAGAACCCTTTGGACGCACATGTGATAAATCATGACCTACACCTCCCCTGCGTTTCATAAGTTGCACTTGCTCTTGGTCTATTTTCATAATACCTCCATAAGAATCAGATTCTCCAGAGTTACCAATCACAAAACAATTTGATAATGAACCTATTTGAAACGGATTCCCAATTCCTGCCATTGGGCTTCCTTGAGGAACAATGTATTTAAAATCTTTAATTAGATTAAAAATTTCTTCTTCTGATAATGGATTTGTGTACTTGGTTTCAACTCTAGCAATTTCCTTAGCAATTCGCTTATGCATATCATTAGGAGTTAACTCATAAATATTTCCCTCAGAATCTTTAAGGGCATATTTGTTTAACCATACACGAGCGGCTAGATCATCATTTTTGAAGTATTTCAGAGAAGCATTAAAGGCGTCTTCTGAAGTGTAAGTTTTGGAAGATTTTTGGGCAAGTTTTGTATCCATTAGTAAAAGGGAGTTTTAAGTTTAATAGATTAATTAACAGTACGTAAATAAACTATAAATGTACAATTTAAAACATAATAAAAATCATAAAGTTTACACGTGAAACACGTTAAAATACTGATATTTATTGTTTTAATAATTTATCAACATAAAAAAGTTAACAAATTTTTAAATTAATGTTAAATTATATTTTTAGAAATCTACAGCAAAACCAACTCCTAGAAATTGCTTCCACTGCACTTTGGCCCCTGCCTCGTCAAACTCGCCTTCAATGCTTGTTGGTGTTTGTGTTTTTACATCATCGTCATAACGTAAATGAGAACCCAAAGTAGCCCTTACAAAAGAATTTACCTTAAAATCAAAATCTATCCTCCAATCCAAATCTAGATTTCCGAAGTTATTAATGTAATCTGAATAGAGACTGACTTGATTTTTTACATTAATATTTTCTGCTAATTCCATTTCGTAACTATTAGTAACTAAAATACCAAGTTCTTTTCTGAATCGTTCTCCTGGAACAATAACATTTCCGTCTGTGTCTAAAACTGCCGGACGAACTCCAAAAGAACCTGCGTTGGCAAGGTCTTCATCCAAAACAAACGTCGCTTTTAGTGTTAATGGGGAGAAGTAAAAGGAGAACTTATCTATATTCTTCCCATATTCCATACCACAACCTAAAAATAAATACCCTGGTGCGAGTAATCTAGAAATAGGCTCATCTTTATTTGGATAGTTATATCCATTTGTTAACTGAGTTCTAAAGTTAAGTCTTGCCGAATAAAACCAATTTGATAAACTATCGGGCTTGTAACCCATGTTAGAATTTATCTCAATTAAATCATCGGTTTTTCTAAGCTCTCTGGCTTCTTGCTTATTTACACCATAACGAACTTCTACATTGTTCTTCCAAACAAAAAACTTGTCTCTATAATCAAGCATAGATTTTAATCCCAATAAACCAGAAATAGAATTACTACCTCCAGAATTCCAATTGACAAAAGCAACCTCATTTAAATCAAATGATGCCTTATTTTTTTGAGCCCATTGAGGCCCCGTGTATTCTAGTTTTATCTCCTTTATGTAAAGTGAATCGGGTTGAGCGTTTGAAAATTGAAAACAAAGACAAACTAATAAAAACAGTAAATACTTCATGGTTGTGTTAGGTAATTTCAAAACTCAATCTTCATCAAAAACTCTTCACATTAAATGATAAAAGAAATAATTAATAGTTAAACTCTCCAAACTCTGATTTTATTGTTAGCTTTTTTGTTTTTGAAGCCTCTACTCTACCAATAATCTTAGCATCAACATTATAGGATTTTGAGATTTCTATAATATTTTCGGCTATTTCGGGAGACACATAAAGTTCCATTCTATGGCCACAGTTAAACACTTGGTACATTTCTTTCCAATCTGTTTTTGATTGTTCTTGTATTAATTTGAATAATGGCGGAATTGGAAACATATTGTCTTTTACAATATGAAACTCATCAACAAAATGAAGAATTTTTGTTTGAGCACCACCAGAGCAATGCACCATACCATGTATTCTGTCACTATTATATTTTGATAGTATATTTTTTATTATTGGTGCATAGGTCCGTGTTGGAGACAACACTAATTTACCAGCATCAATTGGAGAATTCTCAACGCTATCTGTTAATTTAACACTTCCAGAATACACTAATTCTTCTGGCACCGAAGCATCAAAACTTTCAGGATATTTTTTTGCTAGATATTTACTAAACACGTCATGACGTGCAGACGTTAGCCCATTACTTCCCATGCCTCCGTTATACTCTTTTTCATAAGTGGCCTGTCCGAAACTTTCCAAACCTACAATAACATCGCCAGCTTTAATATTTGCGTTATCTATAACTTCGCTTCGTTTCATTCGTGCTGTTACCGTAGAATCTACAATAATGGTTCTAACCAAATCTCCAACATCAGCAGTTTCTCCACCAGTAGAATGAATGGTTACACCAAAAGATTTTAGATCTTCTAGTAATTCTTCTGTTCCATTAATGATTACTGAAAGCACCTCACCAGTAATTAAGTTTTTATTTCTTCCTATGGTTGAAGACAACATAATATTGTCTGTTGCACCAACACATAACAAATCATCAATATTCATGATTAAAGCATCTTGAGCTATACCTTTCCAAACTGAAACATCTCCAGTTTCTTTCCAATACATATAGGCTAAAGATGACTTTGTTCCTGCACCATCTGCATGCATTATCAAACAATAATCTTCATCATTGGTTAAATAATCCGGAACTATTTTACAGAATGCTTTAGGAAATAAACCTTTATCTATATTCTTAATCGCATTGTGAACATCTTCTTTTGATGCTGAAACGCCGCGTTGTGCGTATCTTTTTGAAACTTCTTGACTCATAATATTGTATTCTTTTGCAAAAGTAATTTTTTGAACGAAAAAATCCTGCTTTTTTAAAGCAGGATTTTAGAAGTTTTAAACACTATCTCGTAAATAACATTTCTCTATATTTTGTTAATGGCCAGATTTCATCATCAACCAACAACTCTAATTTATCGCAATGGTAACGAATATCATCAAATAATGGTTTTACATTATTACAATAAGCGTGTGCTTTCTTTTCAATATCCTGTATATCGTTTGCCGCTTTTCGCGCGTTAATCATTTTTGTAACATTAGCATTAATTCCTGCAATATGGTTAGAAATCTCTTCGATTAAATTGATTTGCTCTTTTGAAACGCTATTGTACTTTTCTTCAAATATTTCTTTTAAACCTCGAACGTTCTCTACCAGAACATTTTGATATTTAACTGCGGTTGGTACAATATGATTACGAGCAATATCGCCTAATACTCTGCTTTCAATCTGAATATGCATGATGTAAGCTTCTACCTCAATTTCGTAACGCGCTTCGGTTTCAACTTTACTCATGACGTCCATTTCTTCAAACAATGCAATAGATTGCTTAGAAATTCTAGCTTTTAATGCTTCAGGAGTGGTTTTATTATTACTCAAACCTCTTCTTTTAGCTTCATTCTCCCATGATTCACCATAACCATTGCCTTCAAATAAAATATCTCTTGATGCTTTAATATATTCTCTTAATACGTTAAAAACAGCTTCGTCTTTCTTTAAATCCTTTTTAGCAATTAATATGTCAACTTCCTTTTTGAAATCTTTTAATTGTTTAGCCACTATGGTATTTAAAACCGTCATGGGGTTTCCACAATTAGCCGTTGAACCTACAGCTCTAAATTCAAATTTGTTACCAGTAAACGCAAAAGGAGATGTTCTATTTCTATCTGTATTATCTAATAAAACATCTGGTATTTTACCAACTACATTAAGTTTTAATTCCGTTTTTTCTTTTGGTGACAATTTCCCTTTTGTTACACCTTCTAACTCTTCTAACACTTTGGTTAATTGCTCACCAATAAACACCGAGATAATTGCCGGAGGCGCTTCGTTAGCCCCTAGTCTATGGTCATTACTTGCTGAAGCTATGGCTGCTCTTAAAAGGGCTTCATGTGTATTAACTGCTTTTATCGTGTTTATGAAAAATGTTAAAAATTGAAGGTTGCTCATTGGTGTTTTTCCGGGCGCTAATAAATTAACACCTGTATCTGTTGAAAGCGACCAGTTATTATGTTTACCAGAACCATTTACACCTGCAAAAGGCTTTTCATGAAATAAAACTTTAAAATTATGACGCGATGCTACGCGACCCATAATATCCATTAAAAGGGCATTATGGTCTACTGCTAAATTTGCTTCTTCGTATATAGGAGCTAACTCAAACTGATTTGGTGCGACTTCATTATGTCTTGTTTTTACAGGGATACCTAAAAGCATACATTCTGTTTCTAACTCGCGCATAAAGTTTAATGCTCTGTTGGGAATAGAACCAAAATAATGATCGTCTAACTGCTGACCCTTTGCTGAAGAATGCCCCAATAGTGTGCGTCCTGTTAAAGTAATATCTGGACGACTTGCCGCCATCATTTTATCAATTAAAAAATACTCCTGCTCCCAGCCTAACGAAGATGTTACTTTTTTTACATTTTTATCGAAATACTTACAGATGGCAGTAGCTGCATCGTCTACGGCATGAAGGGCCCTTAAAAGCGGCGTCTTATAATCTAAAGCCTCACCGGTATAAGCCACAAATATTGTTGGAATACAAAGCGTAGTGCCATAAATAAATGCAGGTGATGTTGGATCCCAAGCCGTGTAACCGCGAGCTTCAAAGGTGTTTCTAATACCTCCATGTGGAAAACTAGAAGCATCAGGTTCTTGCTGTACTAATTGGTTGCCACCAAATTTCTCAACGGCCATACCTTCTCCTATGGTTTCAAAAAAAGCGTCATGCTTTTCGGCAGTAGAACCCGTTAGTGGCTGAAACCAATGCGTATAATGTGTAACGCCTTTAGATAAAGCCCAATCTTTCATTGAAGACGCCACTTGATCCGCTATATTTCTATCTATCTTTTTTCCAAATTGAATGGCGTTCATAACACCAATAAAGGCATCTTTTGTTAAGTAATGGCGCATGGTGTTTTCATTAAACACATTTTTACCAAATAAATCAGAACGACGCTCAGTCTCTTCAACCAAAACCGGTTTGTATTTAAGAGATTCTTTTATAGCATGAAATCTTAGTGTTGACATTCTTTTATATATTAAAACGTTTAGTTAGTGTTTGGTCGTAAATACAGCAATATTAAATTTGTTTCTTATCGCGCCCTTTCCATTTATTTTTAACCGCTTGATACTAATGCATCAACTCATAGAAAGTAAATCAAAATGACATCAAAAATAATTCAAATTATAAAAATAGTCTGTTCACTACCAGACACTAAGTATAATTTGTTAAGCAAAAATAAGCAGGGCTGAATAATAAAACCATGAAACTGAAAAATTTTTTTAAGATTTTTTCAGTTTTTTCATAAAATAATAGTCTTTTTTTTAAATAAACCTTAAAAAAATAGGGTATAAATAAAAATAACTCACTCTTTCACTAAAACACCCCCTATAAATTTTAAGTAAAAGTATAAAAATATATATTTGTGATATTATTATCAATTTTTCAATTATAAAATATTCATTATGGCAAAAATTAAATTAGAATACCTTTGGTTAGATGGTTATACGCCTACTCAAAATTTGAGAAGTAAAACGAAGGTAGAAGAGCACGAAAACTTTCAAGGAACAATAGAAGAATTAGGATTGTGGTCTTTTGACGGTTCTTCTACACAACAAGCTTCAGGTGGATCATCTGATTGTATTTTAAAACCAGTTGCTATCTACCCAGATCCAAAGAGAATCAACGGTTATTTAGTTATGACCGAAGTAATGAATGCTGATGGAACTCCACATGCGTCTAACGCACGTGCAACAATTGAAGATGATGATAACGATTTCTGGTTTGGATTTGAGCAAGAATACTTTATTATGAATACGGATACTGAATTACCATTAGGATTCCCAAGAGGTGGCTACCCAGCTCCTCAAGGTATGTACTATTGTTCAGTTGGAGGAAGACATACTCATGGTCGTGATTTAGTTGAAGAGCATGCTGATTTATGTATCGAAGCTGGATTAAACTTTGAAGGTATTAACCAAGAAGTTGCATCTGGACAATGGGAATACCAATTATTCGCAAAAGGCGCTAAGAAAGCAGGAGATGAAATTTGGGTTTCTAGATATTTATTAGATCGTTTAACTGAAGGTCGTGGCATGTACATTGAGTACCACCCAAAACCATTAGGAGACACAGACTGGAATGGATCTGGAATGCACGCTAACTTTTCTAACACAATCTTAAGAACTTGTGGTTCTAAAGATAAATATATTGAAATCTGTGAAGCTTTCCGTCCAGTAATAAAAGAACACATCGCAGTTTATGGAGCTTTCAATGAGCAACGTTTAACTGGTTTACATGAGACTGCTTCAATCAACGATTTCTCTTGGGGAGTTTCAGATAGAGGAGCTTCAATTCGTATTCCAATTATTGTTGTAGAAAATGGCTA
>NZ_CAJQQI010000057.1 GCF_905480415.1 uncultured Algibacter sp.
TTATTCATGCAGTAAATTATTACACTTTAAATAATTGTACAATGATAAATATCAGCAAACTTTAGAGGCGGTAAAACAATTTAGTAATTAATCCAAGTGAAAAAAGAGGCTGCTATTTTTTAATGGAATTTACAAAAATTAATATGTAATGAGATAATACATAATAATTGACAATAATATTTGATTTTGAAGAGATATTTATTAAACTTAACTCTTGTTCAATCTTGCATAAACATCAATTCTGAAGTACATATTTGATGTGACTTTTTTAGCAATTATTATGTCTAAAAATTAAAGAGGTAAAAATATTTCACCTTTTTTGTAACAAAATGTAGCATGTGTGCGTATAACAATTGAGTAACCTATTTATTCACAATTAAATTCAGGAGACATTAGATGAGACAACTTAAAATTACGAAGCAGGTAACTAATAGAGAAACCGCTTCGTTAGATAAATATCTACAGGAAATTGGTAAAGTTGATTTAATTACAGCCGATGAAGAGGTTGAATTAGCACAACGTATTAAAGCTGGTGATCAATTAGCTTTAGAAAAGTTAACAAAAGCTAATTTACGTTTCGTTGTATCTGTAGCTAAACAATATCAAAACCAAGGTTTAACATTACCAGATTTAATTAATGAAGGTAATTTAGGTTTAATTAAAGCAGCACAACGTTTTGATGAAACTCGTGGTTTTAAATTTATATCATACGCTGTTTGGTGGATTCGTCAATCGATTCTTCAAGCATTGGCGGAGCAATCTCGTATTGTACGTTTACCGCTTAATAAAATTGGTTCTATTAACAAAATTAATAAAACATTTGCCTTTTTAGAGCAAAGTCATGAACGTCCGCCTTCTGCAGAAGAAATTGCTAAAGAATTGGATATGACTATCAACGATGTTAAGGAGTCTATGAAAAACTCTGGACGCCACGTAAGTATGGATGCACCTTTAGTTGAAGGTGAGGATTCTAATCTTTATGATGTATTAAATAGTGGCGAATCACCAAATCCAGATCGTGAACTATTACATGAATCTTTGCGCACCGAAATTGAGCGTGCGCTAGAAACATTAACACCTCGTGAAGCAGATGTTATTCGTTTGTACTTTGGTTTAGGAAACCAACACCCAATGACTTTAGAAGAAATTGGTGAAACGTTTGATTTAACTCGTGAGCGTGTAAGACAAATTAAAGAAAAAGCTATTCGTAGATTAAAACATACGTCTAGAAGTAAAATATTGAAAACATATTTAGGTTAGTAATTTTAAAAAATTATGACTAAATTACAGTAACAACAGTTACAAAACATAACTGTTCGTTTTTTGATTGATGAAAGAACCCTCGGCTGATTACCGGGGGTTTATTTTTATTCTATTTTAAATCTCTCTGTAAAGAAAAGGAACTTCAAAAAAGACTTTTCTATATTTGCATCAATTAAAATCATATTACATAATGAATTCAAAATTAATTGCACCTTCAATACTAGCAGCAGATTTCGCTAACCTTCAACGCGATATAGAAATGGTTAATAAAAGTGAAGCTGATTGGTTTCATATTGATATCATGGATGGTGTTTTTGTTCCGAATATTTCATTTGGCATGCCTGTTTTACAAGCTATTAGCAAACATGCAAAAAAAACTATTGATGTGCATTTAATGAT
The DNA here is from genome assembly GCF_905480415.1 of uncultured Algibacter sp. Classification (GTDB taxonomy): domain Bacteria; phylum Bacteroidota; class Bacteroidia; order Flavobacteriales; family Flavobacteriaceae; genus Algibacter_B. Next base: position 1,663 of record NZ_CAJQQI010000057.1, read on the forward strand.
TGTTGACCCAGATAGGTACATAAAAACTTTCGCTGAATTAGGAAGTGATATTTTAACCGTACACTATGAAGCTTGCCCGCATTTACATAGAACTTTACAGGCTATTAAAGCAGAGGGCATGAAAGCTGGAGTTGCTTTGAATCCGCACACCAATATTAAACTTCTAGAAGACACTATCAATGATATTGACCTAGTATGCCTTATGAGTGTAAATCCAGGATTTGGAGGCCAAAGTTTTATAAAAAACACGTATACTAAAGTAAAACAATTGAAAGATTTAATTACAAGAAAAGGTGCTTCAACTAAAATTGAAATTGATGGAGGTGTTACTAATAAAAATGCAAAACAACTTGTTGATGCTGGAGCAGACGTATTGGTAGCGGGAAGCTATGTTTTTAAAAGCTCAAATCCACCAGAAACCATAAAAGATTTAAAAGCCCTTTCTAATTCTTAAAACTGTTTTATAAAATAGTTTAATAAATCTGTTGTTGTTACTATACCTATCAAAACGCCACCATCTACAATTGGTAATGCATGAAATTCGCGTTCAGCTAAAATTTGAGCAACTTCTTTTATTGTAGTTTGACTAGTAACAGTGACTACATCTTTAACCATTACCTGTTCTATAGTGAACATATTATAAACAACAGATTCAACTGAATTATTTTCTTCATCAGGAGTTTCAGCAAAACTAATTCGCATCAAATCTGTAAAACTTAACATCCCTATAATAGCCTCACCTGAAACTACTGGTATATGTTTGATTTTATGTCTATTAAAAAGCATTTCTGCTCTTTCTAAATCATCTTCTCTTGTTAATGCTATAATGTTTTTCGTCATTATAGTAGAAATTGCTTTATGCTCCCTCATAGCTTTTGATTTAAATTCTAAAGTATCATTACTTCAAAATGAGAAAATATATTATGATATTAATAAGTAATATTTGAATCGTGTTTTAAGCGTTAAAATTAATTTAAAACTGTTTTATTAAATACTTTATCAAATCAGTAGTTGTTACTATACCGCTTAATAAATTATTATCAACTACGGGAAGTGCATGAAACTCTTTAGACGCTAAAATCTCGGCTACTTCTTTTATGGATTTAGACGAAGAAACACTAACTACATTTCTTTTCATGACCTGTTCTATAGTAAACATATTATACACCATCACGTCAGTAGAATTATCATCATCATCATTAGTTATATCAGCAAAACTTAATCGCAATAAATCTGTATAACTTAGCATACCAATAATCACATCACCACGCACTACTGGAATGTGTCTTATTTTATGACGCTTAAATAATTGTTCGGCCGTTTCTAAGTTATCTGTCTTTTTTAATGTGATGACATCCTCGGTCATTATCATTGAAATCGGCGCTTTTCGTATCATGACATTAAGTATTAAAGTTTAATTACTCTAAAAATATTAAACTAAACCCTAAAAAAGCATGATAAAAGTCATCCTATACAAACTTAATTACAACATTTATGTCATATATACAAAATTAAAAAACTCAACCACCTGATTTACATATAATTAAAATTGCACAAATTTGAACTACAAAGACCTGCCTTCTAACCTAATATTAGAACTTTTCAAGAATTTAAACTAAAATAAATTAAAAAGCCTAACAATATTAAGGAATGAACTTATACGAGTTTAATGCATTAGAACTAAATGAACGCATGGGAACCGCTAACCAATACGGTACTTATTTATATAACTATATTGGTTATGGAGAGCGTTGTAATTGTTACGCCATTGACAAGTTCTTTGTTAAAGTGCTCTAGGATGCGCAACATAATACAATAATCGGATTTAGAAGTTTTAAATCTGGTCATGGTCTTGATAAGTATTCTGAAAAGTTTTAAATAGGCTCTATGTAACAACTCAAAATCAACTTTCTTTAAAATCAAAATTGATTCTTGTTGTTGATTAAAAAACTTACAAATATAAACTCATAATGTAATCTAATTCTTTAAATTTGAACTATGATATCAAAAAGAGAAAAGCAAATACTCTTATTTTTTTTAAAAGATAAAAACAAGAAAAACT
>NZ_CAJQQI010000058.1 GCF_905480415.1 uncultured Algibacter sp.
CTTCTTAAAGTTATTGTTAAAGATATGTCAGCTTTCAGAGAGTTTATGGTAAAAAAATTAACGAGTATAAATCATATTGGAAGCACACATAGCATGTTTGTAATTAACGAAGTAAAGTATAGTAATACTATTAATTTCTAATTGAATTCAATTATAAATAAAGGCTTAGAGTTTTTCAACATTTTTATGTTAATACCAACTAGTTTTGCGCTAAGCTATTCTACTTTAGTTAAATTGGGTATTGGCTTTTCTGGATTTAAGCTCTAAACCAGAAGACAATGTAAAACTTATTTTGAATTATCCTTTATCTTGATTATCCAAAATACTTAAAAACTAATTTTAATAAACTCATTTTACCTTTGTAGGGTGCATACCTAAAAGAAGGATCAAACCAGTTTCCTCGTTTCACAATGGGTTTCGTGTTTGAGAAGGTATTAAAACCATGTTTACCATGATATTTGCCCATGCCACTAGCACCAACACCTCCAAATGGTAATCTGTGATTTCCAAAATGAATTAGTAAGTCATTAATTACACCACCACCAAAACTATATTTTTCAATGGTTGATTTAATAAAAGAGGTTTTGTTTGAAAAGACATAAAGTGATAGAGGTTTCTCTAGATTCCAAATAATGTGTTCAATATCTTCTTCAGTGTTATAAGTTAAAATTGGCAAAATAGGACCAAATATTTCTTCTTGCATTAATTGACTATTCAAACTAGGTTGATCAACTAAGGTGGGCGAAATGTAGCATTCGTTCACATTAATTTTACCACCAAAGACAATGTTAGAATCCTGAAGTAAGGTTTCAAGTCGTTTTGTATTGTTTTTATTGACGATCCGTGGGAAATCTAATGAATTTTCAGGATTCTCGCCATATTGCTTATTAATTTCAGTTTTTAATACAGCAATAAGATCTTCTTTGATGTTAGATTTTGCTATTACATAATCTGGTGCAATACAGGTTTGCCCGCCATTTAATAATTTACCCCAAACTAATCTTCTGGCTACAAGTTTTAAATTTACCGAATCGTCAATAATACAAGGCGATTTCCCTCCAAGCTCTAAAACAACAGGCGTTAAGTGTTTTGCTGCAGCTTGGGCAACAATTTTTCCAACATGTGTACTTCCAGTAAAGAAAATATAATCCCATTTTTGGGCTAATAATTCTGTTGATATCTCAACACCACCTTGAATAGACGTTGCTATAGTCTTAGGGAAAACGTTTTTAATTATTCGCGTAATTAATTTTGAAGTGTTTTCAGTTAATTCGCTAGGTTTTATAACAACAGTATTTCCTGCTGCTATAGCCATAATTAGAGGTTCCATAGCTAAGAGAAATGGATAATTCCATGGTGCTATTATAAGTGCAGTACCAAAAGGTTCTGGGTATAAATAATCCTTTGATGGAAACGTTAATAACGAAGATTTAATGCGCTTTGGTTTGGCCCATCTTTTAAGGTTTTTTATCGCGAAATTCAATTCAGAAATAACAATTCCAAATTCACTCAAGTACCCTTCAAATTCAGACTTTTTAAAGTCTTTATTTAGAGCACCAATAACCGCTTGTTCATTGGCAAGAATTTCAACTTTTAATGCTCTTAAGAGAGATAACCGATAATCTAAATCTTTTGTTTTTTGAGATTTAAAAAATTCACGTTGGCTACTAATTATATCTGGTATGGTATTCAATACTAAATCTTTTTTTTAAAGGTATATAAATTATCGTAAACAAGCGTTCCAAATGGCATCATTTGGTAAAGGGGCATCAATGGAAATAGATTCTTTTTTTACAGGATGAATAAATTCAATATGTCTTGCATGCAAACTTATACTTGCATCTTTATTGCTTCTATCAAAACCATATTTTAAATCGCCTTTAATAGGGCATCCTATATTTGATAATTGTACTCGTATTTGGTGGTGTCTGCCCGTTTCCAAATTAACTTCAAGCAAAAAGTAGTTATCTAATTTTTTTATGACGTTATAATGAAGAATAGCTTTTTTGCTTTCGGAAACTTCTTTTGAATGGGCTTTTGATTTATTGTTTTTCGGGTTTTTTCTAAGCCAATTTATGAGGGTATCGTCATGTTTTGGAGGTTCGTTTTTTACAATCGCCCAGTATGTTTTTTTTATTTCTTTTGAAAGGAATAATTTGTTAAGCCTAGGAAGTACTTTACTTGTTTTTGCAAAAATAACAAGACCAGTGGTAGGTCTATCTAGGCGGTGCACAGTTCCTAAGTAAACATTTCCTGGTTTGTTGTATTTGTCTTTGATATATTCTTTTACGACATCACTAAGTGGTTTATCACCTGTTTTATCACCTTGTACAATATCACCAGCTCTCTTATTTACGATAATGATATGATTGTCCTCATAGAGGACTTGTAAATTAGATTTGTTAGAACGTATTTTAGACATCTAAAAAATCTATATTAATATTTCTCAGTCTCATTAGGGAAATCGGAACTTTTTACATCATCTACATATTGCGAAATAGCGGTAGTCATATCTTCATATAAATTCATATAGCGACGCAAAAAACGAGGATTAAACTCATGAGTCATTCCGAGCATATCATGCAGTACTAAAACTTGCCCATCTACATCTGGTCCAGCTCCAATACCTATAATTGGAATACTTACACTTTCTGCTACTTGCTTAGCTAGTTTTGCTGGTATTTTTTCTAATACAATGGCAAAACATCCTACTTTTTCAAGCATTTTTGCATCTTCAATTAAATCTTCTGCTTCTTGATCTTCTTTTGCTCGTACCGTATAAGTTCCGAATTTATAAATAGATTGTGGTGTTAATCCTAAATGCCCCATTACAGGGATACCGGCGTTTAAAATACGCTTTATGGATTCTTTTATTTCACGTCCACCTTCCATTTTAACCGAATGTGCTCCGCTTTCTTTCATTATTCTGATAGCTGAACGTAAAGCTTCTTTTGGATCACTTTGGTAACTTCCAAAAGGTAAATCGACAACAACTAAACATCTGTCAATAGCGCGAATTACGGAAGAGGCATGATAAATCATTTGATCTAAGGTAATTGGTAGCGTAGTTTCATGTCCTGCCATAACATTACTTGCAGAATCGCCTACAAGAATAACATCAATACCAGCTCCATCAACAATTTTGGCCATAGTATAGTCATAGGCAGTAAGCATAGATATTTTTTCGCCATGGGCTTTCATATCTACTAATGTTTTTACGGTAACGCGTTTATATTCTTTTTTGGCTACAGACATGTTTCAATTTAGTTTAGTTATCATGTAAAAATACTAAATAAAGAAGATACTGTTAAACTTTTATTTAAAGTAAACCTTGATTGCTGGTTATCAGTTATTTTATTAAATACTATCGGCTTAATCATTTAAAGTTAATACTAACAATCTGTTAAATAAACACCAACAGCCAAACCGCCTTCTGAGGTTTCCTTATATTTAGAATGCATATCCTTTGCCGTTTCCCACATCGTGTTTACCACTTTATCTAAAGGTACTTTTACATGCTCAGGATTAGTGTCTAATGCTAGTTCTGCCGCATTTATTGCTTTTATAGCGCCCATAGCATTGCGCTCTATACAGGGTATTTGTACTAACCCACCAATAGGATCGCAGGTTAAACCTAAATGATGTTCCATAGCTATTTCAGCTGCTACTAAAACTTGCTCTGGTGTACCACCAAGTAATTCGGTTAGTGCCCCAGCAGCCATAGCTGATGACACACCAATTTCTGCTTGACAGCCTCCCATAGCAGCACTTATGGTTGCGCCTTTCTTAAAAATACTCCCTATTTCTCCTGCTGTTAGTAGAAATTTTTTAATATCCTCAAAATTACCATCATGGTTTTCGATAACAAGATAATACATTAAAACCGATGGGATTACGCCTGCACTTCCATTGGTTGGAGCAGTAACTACACGCCCTAATGCGGCATTTACTTCATTAACGGCTAATGCAAAACAGCTTACCCATTTTAATATTTGGCGGAATTTAACTTCTGTGTCTCTGATAGCATAAATCCATTCCACAGGATTTTTATATGGCGTGTTTCCTTGCAAAGTTTTATGCATATCGTATGCGCGACGCCTTACATTTAAACCTCCAGGAAGATTACCTTCTGTATGACAACCTGTATACATAGAATCGAGCATGGTATCCCAAATGCGCTTTAATTCTGCATCAATCTCTGTTTCTTTACGAATTGATTTTTCGTTTTCTAAAACAACTTCAGAAATAGATTTATTTAATGTCGAGCAAAACTGAAGTAACTCAGTCCCCTTGTCTATCGGGTAAGGAAAAGTACATTTTATTTCAAAATTTCTTTTAGAGTTTTTACGTTCTTTTTTTATAACAAAGCCACCACCAATGGAGTAGAACGTAGAAGACGTTTTTTTTCCATTACAAATTGCTGATAATTTCAGTCCGTTAGCATGAAATGGTAAAAATTTTCTATTAAAAATTATATCTGTTTTAGGATTGAATCCTATTTCTATTTCATTGTTAAAAGATAATGTGTTGGTGTTTTTTATTGCTGTAATAATTTTGTTAATCCTTTCTGTAGGGATGGTTTCTGGATTAGCACCACATAAACCAAGCATCACGGCATAATCTGTAGCATGTCCTTTTCCTGTTAGGGATAAAGAACCATAGAGGTCGACTGTGATTTTTTCAACGTTATTAAAGGTATTAGCAGTTTTAAGTTCTTTAATCCAACGTTCGGCAGCTCGCCAAGGTCCTAGCGTATGAGAACTTGAAGGACCAATTCCAATTTTTAGCATGTCGAAAACAGAGATACATTCCATAGTTGCGCAATCGTTATAGTTGGGCAAATATAGATTGTTTTTTCTCGCAAAGATGTTACGCTGAGAAAAAATAGGAGTTAGTTTAGAGATAGGTGTACGATGAATTGTAGCGGCATCCTTTTTAAGGCACGATAAAAAGACCTGCCTGCCGGTAGGTAGGTCTAGCGGAAAGCCCTACCCTTGTGGTTGCGCCCAAAAAATGACATAGGTATAGTGACTACAATCGGAGACAGCGCCAGTAAATGGATAAGAATATGACACTGTGTCAGCATTTTTGAGTTGGCATAAAGATTGACTTATACAACTTGAAATTAAAAATGAACATTCAACACATTAAAAAAATATATTATGAGTAAAATTATTGGAATCGATTTAGGAACAACCAACTCTTGCGTTTCTGTGATGGAAGGTAACGAACCTGTTGTAATCCCAAACGCGGAAGGTAAACGTACTACGCCATCGGTGATTGCATTTGTAGAAGGTGGAGAGATTAAAGTTGGTGACCCTGCAAAAAGACAAGCGGTAACAAACCCAACAAAAACAGTTTATTCTATTAAGCGTTTTATGGGGAATAAATATTCTGAGTCTAAAAAAGAAGCAGAACGTGTACCATATAAAGTTGTGAAAGGTGATAATGATACACCAAGAGTTGATATTGATGGTCGTTTATACACACCACAAGAATTATCGGCTATGATTCTTCAAAAAATGAAGAAAACTGCTGAAGATTATTTAGGAACTGATGTAACTGAAGCAGTAATTACTGTACCAGCTTACTTTAACGATAGTCAACGTCAAGCCACAAAAGAAGCAGGTGAAATTGCTGGTTTAAAAGTTAGACGTATTATTAACGAACCTACTGCAGCTGCGTTAGCTTACGGTATGGACAAAAAAGGTGTTGACCAAAAAATAGTTGTTTTTGACTTTGGTGGAGGTACACATGATGTATCTATCCTTGAATTAGGTGATGGTGTATTTGAAGTACTTTCAACAGATGGTGATACACACTTAGGTGGTGATGATGTTGATGAAAAAATTATTAATTGGTTAGCAGATGAATTTAATGCTGATGAGAACATGGATTTACGTAAAGATCCAATGTCTTTACAACGTTTAAAAGAAGCTGCTGAGAAAGCGAAGATTGAATTATCATCTTCTGCACAAACAGAAATTAACTTACCTTATATTACAGCTACTGCTAGCGGACCAAAACACTTGGTGCGCACATTAACACGCTCTAAATTTGAGCAATTAATTGACGATCTAGTAAAACGTACTATTGAGCCATGTGAAACTGCATTAAAAGCAGCTGGTTTAAGTAAAAAGGATATTGACGAAGTTATTTTAGTTGGTGGTTCTACCCGTATTCCTTCGGTACAAGCAGCCGTAGAGAAATTCTTTGGAAAAACACCAAGTAAAGGTGTTAATCCTGATGAAGTTGTTTCTTTAGGAGCTGGTATCCAAGGTGGTGTTTTATCTGGTGATGTTAAAGATGTATTACTTTTAGATGTAACACCTTTATCTTTAGGTATTGAAACTATGGGCAATGTTTTTACAAAACTTATCGAAGCGAATACAACGATTCCTACTAAGAAATCGCAAGTGTTTTCAACAGCGGCAGATAATCAGCCTTCTGTAGAAATACATGTATTACAAGGTGAGCGTGCTATGGCTGCCGATAATAATACTATAGGTCGTTTTCACTTAGATGGTATTCCTCCAGCAAGACGTGGAACTCCACAAATTGAAGTAACCTTTGATATTGATGCAAACGGAATTATACACGTGACTGCTGGCGATAAAGCGACAGGTAAAACACAGGATATTCGTATTGAAGCATCTTCTGGATTAACTGAAGAAGAAATCCAAAAAATGAAAGCTGACGCTGAAGCAAATGCAGAATCAGATAAAGCAGCTGCAGAACAAGCTCAAAAATTAAATGAAGCAGATTCTATGATTTTTCAAACGGAAAAACAATTAGAAGAGTTTGGTGATAAATTATCGGAAGAGAAAAAACAGCCAATTGTTGATGCTTTAGAAGAGTTGAAGAAAGCTTATGAATCTAAAGATTTAGAAGTTATTACTCCAGCTTTAGATAAAATAAACGAAGCTTGGAAAGTGGCCTCTGAAGAAATGTACAAAGCACAAGCTGAAGCACAAGAAGGTGGTGAAGCTCCAGGACCAGATGCTAGCCAAAACGGAGAAGCTGAAAGTAGTGACGTTGAAGATGTTGACTTCGAAGAAGTGAAATAAATTAAGGTCATACTGAACCTGTGTTCAGTGGTACAAAAAATTTAAAACGCAATCATTCATTTGGTTGCGTTTTTTTATGTGCAAACATTTTATTAATGACTAAAGTGTGTGGAAAAGTAACCGCAGCAATAAAAGAAAAGAAAATAGCATAAAATATTTTTTCTTCCTTAAAAATAACATAAACAATACCTATACCTATTAAAGACAAAACCCAATAAGGAAAAGACTTTTTACAATATTGGAATACATTTTTTTTATTAAAAGCACCATAAATAAAATTCACTTGTTCATAAAGTGATGGAATACTATGCCAAAGAATAAAATAAATGGTGAAGCCCCATATTAAAGTTGAAACTTTAAATATTATAGTAAAGATTACTAAGTAGAGTAATTCTTTTAAGAGAATGGCTTTAAAATAATCTGACTCCATAACTAAGACTATTGTAATTAAAATAAAAACAATAGAATTGGCAACGAAGGAGTAGATAATAAAAGCACTTTGTAAAGTGTGCCCTGTTATAGAAAAAACAACTTTAATGACGTCAATAGGATTCAGCACAAATAGCAATTGAAGCACCAATAAACCATATACGAAGTAAAGCGTATTTTTTAAGTACTTGGAAATATTTAATGTTCTGTATTCCCAATGTTGTTCCCCAAAATGGTAAGCACTAAAAAGAATAAAGAGAACCAATCCAGTTGACGGCAAAATATAAAATAAGATTACCGCGGCTAAAACGATAATTAAATAAGTGGCCAAGACTCTAATAAATGGATATTTCGTTTTTGTAATGGAAATGGAATGAATAAGTAAAATATCATTTGATCCATGTAAAATTCCAAAAGAAAAAATTAGTAAAAAGCCTAAAATAATCTCGAAATCACCAGAAAACATTGATGTAATCCAAAGACCCAAAAAACTAAGTAAAATTGATATATTATTAATTTTATCCATATAAAACTTAAGTATTATCAAAATTAATCAAAATTAATTGCATTATTGTATTTAGTTCGTTTAATTTTTTATACATTTGTTTCAACAAAATATTAACTAACTAACAAATATTATGAAAATGCTTTTAATTTTAACAGATGTTACCTCTAAAATGGATCCTACTGATTATGTTGGATTCACATTTTTTGTTGGCTGTATGGCTATGATGGCTGCTTCGGCTTTTTTCTTTTTATCACTTAATCAATTTGATAGAAAATGGCGAACTTCCGTACTGGTCTCGGGTCTAATTACGTTTATTGCCGCAGTACACTATTTTTACATGAGAGATTATTGGGCCGCTAATATGGAATCACCAACATTCTTCAGGTATGTAGATTGGATATTAACAGTTCCTTTAATGTGTGTAGAATTTTATCTAATCTTAAAAATTGCTGGTGCTAAGCCTTCATTAATGTGGAAAATGATCGGTTTCTCCGTGATTATGCTTATAACTGGTTACTTTGGTGAAGCTGTTTACACAGATCAAGCAGCACTTTGGGGCGCAATTTCAGGACTTGCTTATTTTTATATTGTTTATGAAATATGGTTAGGCAGTGCAAAAAAACTTGCAGTCGCTGCGGGTGGAGAAACCCTGAAAGCACACAAAATATTATGTTGGTTTGTACTTGTAGGATGGGCGATTTATCCGTTGGGATATATGCTTGGAACCGATGGTTGGTACACAAATATATTAGGATCAGGAAGCGTAGATGTTGTTTACAATATCGCTGATGCCGTAAATAAAATTGGTTTTGGTTTGGTCATTTATGCCTTAGCTGTTAGCAAACAAAATTCGATCAGCTAATTAAAAAAGAAAAGTAAATATATTTTGAAAAGCGTAACATTTTGTTACGCTTTTTTTTTGTACTTAAATTCTAGAATCAATAAAAAACACACTAATTTGCAATTTATCTATTTTTATGAAATTATATGGCATTTGCACTTTCAATTAAGAACACTTATCAACCCAAACGATTAGCAGTAAAACTAAACTCAAAAGGCGAACAGTTTGTCTTACAAGGACATCCTTGGGTGTTTTCCAATAATATCAACAAGATAAATGAAGATGCAAATTCAGGTGATTTAACGGTCATTTTCAGTAAAAATAAAAACAGAGTTGTCGGTTTAGGTTTATATGATGCCAGTTCGCCAATTCGAATTAAAATGCTTCATAGCAGCCATGAGAAAGCTGAGATTAATGCTGTGTTTTTTCAAAAAAAAATAAAAGAAGCATATAATAGGAGGCGGCCTTTATTAAAAACGAACACCAATAGTTATCGATTATTATTCGGTGAAAATGATGGTTTCCCTGGTTTGATAGCAGATGTTTATGCATCCGTTTTGGTTGTAAAAATATATTCTGAAATATGGTTACCCTATTTAGAAACCATTATCCCGAGTTTACAACAAACATCAGAAGCAGAAACTGTTGTTATTCGATTAAGTAGAAGTTTAGAAAAATCAAAGTTACATTCACTTAAAAATGGAGAAGTTGTTTTTGGTAATCTTGAGAATGAAGTTGTGGAATTTGTTGAGCACGGAGTCAACTTTGCTGCAAATGTTATTAAAGGTCATAAAACGGGTTATTTTTTAGATCATCGTGCTAACAGAAAGCAAGTAGGCGAATGGAGTATAGGAAAAACAGTATTGGATGTGTTTAGTTATGCCGGTGGATTTTCGGTGCATGCTTTATATAATGACGCTAAAGAAGTTACGAGCTTAGATATTAGTAAGCAAGCTTTGGAAATAGCTATTGAAAACGGAAAGTTGAATCGGTATTCTGGAAAACACAAAACGATTGTTGGCGATGCATTTGCGGAGCTTAGAATACTCATTAAAAATAAAGTTACTTTTGATGTTGTGGTTATAGATCCGCCAAGTTTTGCTAAACAAGCTTCAGAAATTGACCTGGCAAAAAAGAAATATGCACAATTGGCTGAGTTAGGAGAAAAACTAACAGCTAAGAAGGGTTTGTTAGTCTTGGCCTCTTGTTCATCTAGAGTTTCAGCTCAGTCATTTTTAGATATAAATAGTCAAGCCTTAGGTTCAACAAATAGACGATATAAAATTGTTTTAAAAACACAGCATGATACAGATCATCCTGTTAGTTTTCCTGAAGGTGCCTATTTAAAATGTGGCTATTATCGTTTTATTGATGAGGCTTAGTTTTTACTGTGTTATTAAATTTAACTATGTATTACATTTTATTATAATAAAAAGCGTAATCAAATAAATGATTACGCTTCTTAAGATTTATAATTTAAACTTTAAAAATTATAGGAAATTGCCATCCTCTGCTAATTTTACTCTCATAACTTTCTTACCGTTTTTAAGTTTCACTTTATATTGCTTAGAAACTTTTTCATTATTCTTATGATAATTTACGAGATACACATCTTTCTCTAAAGACCAATTTGGAAATCTTTTATAAACTGCGTTTCTAACATCTTTAGGTAATTTTACATTTTGAAATCTTTCAATTGTTCTTATAATTTCACCATTCTTGTCATATGCGGCAAGTATTTTTCCATCAGGAATGTAGAAGGATACGGTATAAGTGTCATACTCATCACCATAAAGGTCTGAGTTTTTTAAATCGTACATAGCTACATGTTCTTGTAGCATTTGAACAGATAGGTCGGTGTCTTCATTTTCAACAGCGTTCAGATATTTATAATTCACTGCTGTTATAACGACTTCAGGGAGTTGAGTAATTTGAGAATACATCCCAAAGGTCAAACAAAAAATAATTAGACTTAAAATTGATTTTTTCATGATATTAAGGTTTTAAGATTAATATTATGAAGATATATTTTTAATAAAACGCACACAATGATATCCATCAGATTAGTAGAGTTTTATTATCAATTTCGTATTGTTAAATAATTTTTAAAGGAATATGCCTATTTCATTTGTTTTAACCGTAATGGTTTGATTTTCATTTTTAAGCTTAATTTTGTATTGCTGTTTTAAGGAATCTGTTTCAATATGGTATTTAATATAATAAATATCTTCAACTATTCCCCAATTAGGAAATCGCTTTGAAACCGCTTGCATAACTACTAAAGGCAATCTTACATTATTATATTTTTCAATAGTTCTTATAATTTTTCCATTTATATCATAAGCAGCAACTATTTTTCCTTCAGGAACATAAAAAGAAACACTGTAAGTATCGTGTTCATCATCGTAAAGATTAGACTTTTCTATATTTTTATAATTAAGAACTTCGTCTTCTAACTTTTTAACCCGTTCTGGCACATTGTCAATATCTATAGCATCTAAATACTTGTAATTTACTGTGATTAAAGTTTCTGGTAATTCGACTGTTTGAGCACTGATTTGGATGGTTAATCCAAAAATAAATAAACCTAAGATTAATTTTTTCATAATAGATTATTATTGATTTTAAAATACTAAAATTAAATATGCGTGCATAATAAAAAAATGATATATATCATGTAACCAGGTATTTATGAATATTTTCTATTCAATTTTCGTAACTAATTGATTGTTAGTTATTATGCATGCATAATATTTATAATATTTATTATATTTGCTGAAATCAATTTAAATCCATGGAAACTAAACTTACCAAACTCCTTAACATTAATTACCCTATAATTCAAGCACCTATGTTTTTGGTTTCAAATGTTGCCATGGTGAAAGAAGCGATGCATGGCGGAATTGCAGGTTGTATTCCGGCATTAAACTATAGAACATTAGATGAGTTACGTATTGCTTTACGAGAGCTAAAAGTAGCTAAACCAGAAGGAGGATCTTTCGGTTTTAACCTTATTGTAAACAAATCAAACGTTAAGTATAAAGGGCAATTAAAAGTAATTTGTGAAGAAGGTTGTGACTTCATAATAACGTCTTTAGGGAGTCCTGAAGAAACCATAAAGCAATCACATAAAGTTGGTATTAAAGTGTTTTGTGATGTTACCGATTTAAAATTTGCTAAAAAGGTTGAGAGTCTAGGTGGTGATGCTATCATAGCAGTGAATAATGAAGCAGGAGGACACCGTGGAAACCAAACACCTGAGGCGTTGATTAAAGAATTAAGTTCTCATTGTAATATTCCAGTAATTTCGGCAGGAGGCGTTGGTTGTAAATTAGATATTGATGAGATGCTAAGTTATGGCGCAGAAGGTGTTTCAGTAGGAAGTCCTTTTATAGCCTCGGAAGAAGCTGGTGTTACAGACGATTATAAACAAGCCTGTGTAGAATATGGTGCTAAGGATATCATTATGACCGAACGTATTTCGGGAACACCATGTACGGTCATTAATACGCCCTATGTTCAGAAAATAGGAACGAAACAAACGTGGATAGAATCTGTTTTAAATAAGAATAAAAAACTCAAGAAATGGGTAAAAATGGTACGCTTTTCAATAGGTATGAATGCCACTAAAAATGCCGCTACAAAAGCTACTTACAAAACAGTTTGGGTAGCGGGCCCAAGTATAGAACACACCAATAAAATATTACCTACTAAAGCTATAATTAAACGTTTAGTTAGTTAACTAGCGCTACCTCTTTTTGCTTATCATTTCTCTTTTTGCCTACAAATAGACTTAAAGTAGTACTTGCGACTAAACCACCAATAGTAGTTGCTACCATTTCACCGGTATCAAAACGTTCATCTTGGCCAACATCAATACATTCTTTAGTTGCACCAACTAAAGCAGACATGCCCAAACTATACCAAAAGGCTTTTTTCTTGTTTTTTGTTTTAAGATAAACAGCAGTATAAGTTCCGCTCGAAATTACAAAACCACCACCCAAGTGTAATTTGTCATCTCCAGAAACAAATTGTGCGCTACAAAAACTAGTGAACGATAAGGCTAATGCTAATACAAATGTCTTCATCATTAAAAATTATTTTAAAGCACAATTTTAAATAATATTTATAACTCTTGGCATAGTTATGTGATGAATAACCTTTTTATTTGGTTCAAGGTGCTGAATTGATTCATTTGGATTTTAAAATTGCTAAATTTGATTGTCAGTATATTGAGTATCTTATGAAATTTCCAACAATGGGGCAGATGCTTAAAGATCAATTAGGGTCACAAGACGAACCAGAATCTAGAGACGCTATGATAAAACGCTATAAATCGGATTTGTAAACATATCACAGAATAGTATGGTTATACATAATTTATTGTACGATAAAAAACACTTTCCAAAATTTTAGGAAGTATTTTTTGTTGAAAACCTTTTGTAGCTTTCATTTTTAATTAAATAAGAAAATCCTAATTGTTCTTATCTGAGGATATAAATCATTGAAACGGATTCATATCCTGATCGTTTTGATTATGCTTCACAAAACCATTTGAATTTTCAAAGATGTCTTAATCAAGCTGCGTTAATCTATTCAATAGCTTTTTAAGGTAAAACCAAAAGTTAAAATATTATCTTCTCGTTTTTGGTTTTCTATCACGACACTTTCGAATGTATGAAGGTAGTTGATTTTAAAATTTAAAAATTCCCAAATGGGCAGTTCTAACCCAGCATCTGCTTGCCAACGAAAATTATTGCTTTGCTCAAGAGAAGGCTGAAAGTAAAATTCATGATTTACAATTACTTTCTTTTTAAACAAATGATATTTACCATTTACCCAAATGGTGCCACGGAAGGTATTGAGAGATTTGTTTCCATTATACTCTGAAAGGTTAAAATTACCTTTACCAAAATCTGTCTGTTCATATTCACTTGAAATCGCAAGTTTAAGCCAATTGTTTTTTTTGTTCAGAATTTGATAAGTAACTCCGGCGCCTAACAGATAACGCAGGTTAATTTCTCTTCGAAAATTAGTGCTTACAAAACCCAATAATAAGGGATATATTTTTCGCTCAGGATTAAAATATAAAAAGTTGAGACTTAAAATATCTTCATCAGCCTTTTTCTTTCCAAACTCTTGATAAACATAGGAATTTTTAGTTTTGAAAACCCATTTCTTTAAAGGTTTAAAACTTAAATCTGATTTTGCTCTAAATATCAAAGTTTCTACATTTCCGCCCTGATAAAACCCAGTTAAAGAAAGGTTTGCTTTTAAGTTAAGCGTGTCACTTTCGTTAATTTGGGCTGAAAGAAAGATGGGTAAAAACAAGAAATAATACAAGATTTTTTTCATTCTATTTCGCTATAAAATTACTTTTTTATCAGATGCCTAGATATACTTTATTTATGAACTATAAACGGTAGGTTTATTAAAGATTTTATTCAATCTAGATTCAAGACAAAAGGACATCACGAGCTAATTAATCTGCAAAAATATTAAAAGTTTAGCTTTTTTATAGCTTTAAATTCACTTTGTATTTTGAGTATTATAAAGGTCTTAATATTGCAAATTTAAAGTGAGTATGAATATATAAACTTAAGCTGCATAATATTAATTACTAGCGCAAGCCTAATTGCAAAAATCCTTATCTATGTTCTACCTATCTGCTGCAAGCAGGTTTGATTTTGCTACATTAGGAGCTTACATCATGAATCTGAAATATAACTGATATGAACACCTATTAAAATTCTTTAAAAACAGTGTTTTTAATACCATCCCATTCTTCTGCCAAAATACCATAACAATATGCCCTTCGTTTAAAACCATCTAAAACCCTTTGCATGTATTCTTTTAAATTTTCTGACGTATCAATTTTTCTGGGAGAGTATTGCACTAGTTTTTTTGTTGGACAATATCCAATAGCTGCTTATAGTTTTCTAAATTTAAAGGCGTGATTTCAACATGGTTGTTTTCAAGTTTTGGTGTATTCATACTAAATTATTAATCAAGGCTACATTCATTTCGTGTTTACCATCAAACATCAAAACATGCAATTGATCTTTAAATAAATCATGTGCTTTTTGTGTTTCAGATGTAAGACGATCTTCGATTAAATATTCATCATGTGTACCACAAATTAAACTCACTTTAGCATTTGAAAATGCAAAGTCTTCGGCCTGTAATTCTTTTGGAATACCTCCGGAATGCATAACCAGTTGGTCGCATTGTATTTGCCGTTTCGCTACATAGCGCAAAGCAACACTAACACCTTGGGAATAACCGAACATAATTAAATTAACATGGTCTGGAATGTTTTCAGCTTCAAAAATGGCATCAAAATTATGCATGACGTTTTCTGTAGCCTTTGCTGTGGCTTCTTTTGTTAACCAACTTGCTCCAACGTGTTTAAAACCAGATTTCATATAGTATTTGCTAGCTGCTTGTGGCGCAATGATATAATTTTCGTCTGTATTTAATCCTCTAAAATATTTTAAAAAATACCGACTTAAATAACCCATACCATGACAAACAAACCAAAC
>NZ_CAJQQI010000059.1 GCF_905480415.1 uncultured Algibacter sp.
TTAGTGCTTTCGATATTTTTATCAATGTCCACTTGCATGTTTTCTCAAAATAAAGAAGAAGCAAATTGCGGTAATATAACAACTTCAAATGCGATAGCGTTTTACGAAAACATTAAACCTCAACTAAAAAAATACGAAAACGAATTTTTATCAGACAAATCTTCTAGATCTGCTAAAGGGAAGGTTCCAACAAATGTTTTAAATTCTATACCTGTAAAAGTATACATTATTAGAAACTCAGATGGCTCTGGTGGTTTAAATATCTCTGAACTTAATGATGCTATATCAAATCTAAATTCAGTTTACGACGATGCCTTTCTAGAATTTTTCTTGTGTGGTGGTATTGATTATATTGATGATGATAAATTATGTCATTTTAAAAGAGGTGAAGAAAAAAGTTTTATAGAAACTAACTACGTTCCTGGTTTAATAAACATATATTTTACTAATTACATTGAAAACGAATCTGACGAAGCTATTTGCGGTTATAGTGATAATATTGGCAGAAATGATATAGTTGTCTTGAAAAATAGTTGTGCCACCAATGGGTCTTCTCTTCCTCATGAGCTCGGTCATTTTTTCTCTTTATTACATACACATGGAGCCGATAATAATAAAAAAACTTCTGAGCTAGTTGATGGTAGTAATTGTGATACTGATGGTGATGGTATTTGTGATACGTCTGCAGATCCAAGATTAAAAAGCTCAACAGTTAATAGTTCTTGTAACTATTTAGGAACAGATACAGATGCTAATGGAGATACTTATACTCCAGATACCAATAATATGATGTCTTATTCTAGAAAAGAATGCAGAAATTATTTCTCTGAACAGCAATTAGCGAGAATGTATGCCTTTTATATGACAACTAAAAGTTATTTATCATGTCCATCATTTAATGCAGACATAGCCGTCAATGAAAGTGAAACGTGTGAAGAATTACTAACAGTAAATTTTGAGAGCATTTGTGATAACATGACTTCATGGCAATGGGATGTAGATGGTGATGGCAATATAGATTATACAACTAAAAACCCTTCACATACTTTTGAAACTGGTATTTATGATGTCAAGCTTACAGTATCAAACAAGTCTAAAACTATAAGAAAAAAGTTTACTAATTTCATTAAAGTAGGTACACATACAGATCTTTTAGATGAAACTTTTGAAGAATTTAATATGCTTGACAATCAAGGTTGGACAAGTAAAGATGTTTCCGGAAACGGTTATTATTGGTATACAAATTTTGGTGATACACAATCGAGTGAAACCGGGCCTTCAAACTATAAGAATTCTGAAAGCAACTTGAACACATACATATATGCAGAATCATCTGGAGCACAACCTGGTGATGTTACTGAGTTTCTTTCACCTTGTATTGATGTGAACTATCAAAACAGTGAATTAGAATTTTCATACCATATGTTTGGTAAAGGCATTGGAGAATTACATGTAGATATTAAAACAGATTCTGGATACATTAATGATGTTATTGATCCGCTTTATGGAAGTCAACAAAACCATCAAAGTGATGATTTTATTACCAAATCAGTTGATTTGTCGTCTTATGCCAACGAAACTATAAAAGTGCGTTTCAGAGCTGTAAGAGGTTCTAGTTGGAAAGGTGATATAGCTATTGATAATATTTTAGTTAAAACGATTCACACCACTATAACTGATGATATGTATAAAGCATACCCTAACCCAATTAAAGGTGATTTGCTTTATGTTAAAAACAAGGATTTAGAAAACATTTCAACCTTTACAATTACTAGTTTAGTGGGACAACCATTTTTGTCTGGTGCGTTAACGAATAATCCTATTGACTTTAGTGGTCTGTCTTCTGGAACCTATTTACTTACTATAACTAATGGTGAATCAAGAGTTGTAAAAAAGATTATCAAATAAAGTCTTTACTTATTAAGTATCGCTTTATTAATTGATTTTATTAAACTTGGTCCTTCATAAATAAAGCCCGTATAAATCTGAATTAAGTCAGCTCCAGCATCTAATTTTTCAAGGGCATCTTTAGCAGAATGAATGCCACCAACCCCAATTATTGGAAATGCTTTATTACTCGTATCAGAAAGATATTTTATAACCTGCGTACTTTTTTCCTTTACTGGTTTCCCACTTAAACCGCCGTTACCAATATCTTCAAGTCTCTCTTTTGAAGCTTTTAATCCTGTTCTGGCTGTTGTTGTATTACTCGCAATAACACCATCAAGATTTGTGTCTTTAACAAGCTCAATAATTTCATCTAATTGATTGTTATTTAAATCTGGTGCTATTTTTAAAAGAATAGGTCTCTGCTTTTTAAAACTTTTATTTGCTTTTTGTACAGCGCCAATTAATTCTTCAAGGTAATCCTTATCATTTAATTTAGCATGACTTCCAACATTAGGACAACTCACATTCAAGACAAAATAATCCACATAAGGATGTAGCGCATTAAAACACTCTAGATAATCACTAGTATAATCTTTTGGTTTCGTATCTGTATTTTTACCAATATTACCACCAATAATCAATTTGCCTTGATTCTTTTTTAGTTGCTCGATTGCAGCGTTTAAACCTTCATTATTAAAACCCATCCTGTTAATAATACCTTGATCGTCTTTTAATCTGAACAACCTTTTTTTAGGATTTCCAACTTGTCCTTTTGGAGTTACGGTGCCTATTTCAATAAAACCAAAACCAAAATTTGCCAATTCATTGTATAACACTGCATTTTTATCAAAACCTGCTGCTAATCCAACGGGGTTTTTAAATGTAAGTCCGAATAAATTTCGTTCTAATCGTTCATCTTCAATAACATATAAACTTCTAAAAAGACTTTTAAATCCGGGAATTTTTGACGTGAATTTTATTAATGAAAATGTGAAATGATGAATTTTTTCAGGATCAAAAGAGAAGAATAGTGGGCGAAGTAGTGATTTATACATCAAAATTATTTGATGCAAAAATAAGTTGAAATACTGTAAATAAAAAATCAAGTTGCACTTACTTATTCACGCTTAATAATCGTAAATTAGAGCCAATTATAGTTATCAATCATCACAAAATTTAATTTACATGATTTCAAAAGAAGACATTATAAAACGGTTTATAAGTTATGTTACTATAGATACAGAATCAGACCCAAATTCTGAAACTACACCAAGCACTAAAAAGCAATGGGATTTAGCAAAAAAACTTGCAGAAGAGCTCGAAATGATAGGTATGCAAGATGTCAGTATTGATGATAATGCTTATATCATGGCAGCTTTACCAAGTAATGTGGAATATGATGTGCCCACTATAGGTTTTATTTCCCATTTTGATACCTCGCCAGACTTTACTGGCACCAACGTTAAACCTCAAATTATTGAGAATTACAATGGTGAAGATATTATTTTGAATAAAGCTGAAGATATTATTTTGTCGCCAGATTATTTTGACGATTTACTGCTCTATAAAGGTCAGACCTTAATCACAACAGATGGCACAACACTTTTAGGAGCTGATGATAAAGCAGGTATTTGTGAAATTGTTTCTGCCATGGAATATTTAATTAACCACCCAGAAATTAAACATGGAAACATTAAAGTTGGTTTCACCCCAGATGAAGAAATTGGAAGAGGTGCTCATAAATTTGATGTTGAGAAATTTGGAGCAGATTGGGCTTACACCATGGATGGAAGCCAGATTGGTGAATTAGAATATGAAAATTTTAATGCGGCAGGAGCCGTTGTGAAAATAAAAGGAAAAATTGTACATCCTGGTTATGCCAAAGGTAAGATGATAAACTCCATGTATATCGCACAAGAGTTTATTAACTCGCTTCCTAGAATGGAAACTCCAGAACATACTGAAGGTTATCAAGGGTTTTTTCATTTACATAATATGAATGGTGATGTTGAGGAATCTACATTACAATATATTATTCGCGATCACGATAAAAAGCATTTTGAAGCACGTAAAGAAGTTATGGTAAAGCTAACTAACGAACTTAATTCGCAATATGGCAGAGAGGTTATTACAACCGAAATTAAAGATCAATATTTTAATATGAAGGAAAAAGTAGAGCCTGTTATGCATATTGTTGATATTGCCGAAGATGCTATGAAACAACTTGATATTGAACCATTAATAAAAGCCATTCGTGGCGGAACTGATGGCTCACAACTAAGTTATATGGGATTACCTTGCCCTAATATTTTTGCTGGCGGACACAATTTTCATGGACGTTACGAGTATGTACCTGTGGAAAGTATGATTAAAGCTACCGAGGTGATTTGTAAAATTGCAGAGTTAACTGCTTTAAAAAATATGAGCTGATTTAAACGCTTGACTTTGTAAAAAAATTCGACTAACTTCGTTTAATATAATAGATTAAAACGATTTCATATCAAGTCGCTGGTGGTCATCAAAAGAACACCAATACGACTAATACTTCTTTAAATTCTTAAAGACATGATATTGAAAATTAGAGACGAAAAAAAATACGCACTAATGCGTAACCGCGTGTTTAAGCATATGCTTAAAACAAGAGGCTGGAAATACCGTGCGTTTTTACGTTATCTACGCTTTTTCAAATACGCTGCCTTTGCACCTACCAGAGGTGAATTTCTTGAATCATATTATGTTTTAATGCGCTTTCTTGATGATGTTGTTGATGGTGATGCGCCATTGCCTGAAGGGTATCTTAATGAAAGTGATTATATTCTTGAGAAAATTAGGTTCTCGAAAAACATGATTAATCCAAAAGATGAAGTCGATTATCTTATTCTTTATTGTTTTGAATTAGCAGAAAAATTTGGTGAAGATTTCCAAACCGAAACTGAAGACATACTTAATTCTTTGCTTTTTGATGCGAAGCGCAGGGGTAAAATGATCATTTTTTCTAAAAAGAAATTAATGCATCATTTTCATTTGCTAGATATAAGAGGAACCATCAGAGCTACTTTAAAGGTTTTCAAGGATGATCCTGACAAGTATGAGCTATTAGAGCCTCTTGGGGTAGCATGTCGTTACCAATATGATATAGAAGATATTGAAGCTGATCTGGCTGCTGGATATGTGAACATTTCTCAAGAAGATTGCGCGCTATTTCACATTTTAGATGAAGATCTTATTGCTCCGTTGTCTTTAAAAATAAAAAAGTGGATGCATCAACGCGCCAAAGATGGCTTGGAACTCCTTAAAGAACATCATCGCAGATTGCATTTAGGTCACTTTTCTTTATTAGAAAGATGGACTTTTTTACTAGTCTATGAGTTTCCAGCAAGAAAAGTTTTTAAAAAAATTCTTTTAGAAACAAAAAAAAGTTAAACACAAATGGGAAGATCTAATTTTCATCTAAATAAATGGTTTCTTGATTTTATAGGGAACAACGGTGAAACTATGATCTTTTATAGCGCAAAATTATCCTGGAAAGGATTTGTGACTCATTATGCAAGTTGGATAAGATACAGTCCCGAAAGTGGTGTTAAAGTAAAATCACACTTTTTAAATGTTCAGGCCCCTAAATTAATGGACAAATTGATCACCTGGCACGATGATAAATTTAAAGTATCTGGAAGTTGGGAGTCTGCGGCTAAGCCTCTTCATACCAGAATATTTGATACTGATGATGGCTATTTAGACTGGAACTGTTTTCAGCCTGCTTCCCTAGTTCAACTCAAAATAAAGGACAAAATTATACAGGGAAATGGTTACGTCGAGCAATTAATCCTCACGACGCCTCCGTGGCATATTCCAATGAACGATCTTCGATGGGGAAGATTCCATTCACTTCAAGATACAATGGTTTGGATTGAACTGCGAAAAGAAAATAAACAGCAATGGTTATGGCTTAATGGTGAAAAGATAACGACGTGTAGTATTGAAGACGATCATATTTCATCAACATCAAATGATTTCTTACTGAAGCTTGATCGTGGTGTAGCATTGGAATCTGAAAAAAAAATATTTCAAGTGGCACAAAAGATTTTGTGCTACCTCCCGGGCTTTAATAAATTGATGCCTACTAAATTTTTAATGGCGGACAATCATAAGTGGTTAAGTAAAGCCGAATTTCACAAAAATGGGAGTCCCGTTACAGAAGGTATGGCTATCCATGAATGGGTGAATTTTAATGCGCAAGATCAATGATTTTAAATACAGAACATATTGCTAAATCTTTTGGAAGGAATAAAGTTTTAAAGAATATTTCGTTTCAATTGAAGGCTGGTTCAATTACGGGCATTGTAGGCGAAAATGGCTCAGGAAAGTCTGTCTTAATGGATATTATTGTTGGCGCACGAAGTGCTGACAGAGGAATAATTAACAGAAATGGCAAAATAGGTTATTGCCCGCAAAGAGCTTTACTCTTTCCCCATCTAACTGTGCAAGAGCATTTCATTTACTTCGCTATAGCCTACGGTATTGGAAGAGATCAATTGAAAAGAAGATCTGAAGAATTATTGCTTCACTTCAACTACAGGAAATACAAACAAGAAAAAATTATCAATTTGAGTGGTGGTACCCAACAAAAACTAAACCTTTCCATCGCGCTTCTTCATGAACCCGACTTATTAATTCTTGATGAACCCTACAATGGATTTGACTGGGATACCTATCAGATGTTTTGGAATTATACCAATCATCTTAAGAAGCAGGGTTGTGCTATTCTTATTGTAACTCATTTATTGAGTGAAAAAGAAAGACTTGACCGAATTTATAAACTTGAAAATGGAATTTTAATATGATGAATAAGATAATAACAGGTTTATCAATGATTTTGAGAATGCTCATTCGTCAAAAGATTGTGATTATTTTACTTTTAATAATACCTGTTTTTTTCTTAACGATCGTTGAGTTTACAACTTCTGAAAGAATGCTTCCATTTCAATTAGCATCACTAGACGAGGACGTATTTATAAATATAAGTGAAAAGGGTATTTCCTTCATATTTTTCGCAGTAGCCTCATCCGGGTTTCTGGTTTCATTTCTAGCACTAAATCTTATTCAAAAAAATAATGCAGTAAACCGCAGACTTATTATTTGTGGATATCATCCCATTGAATTAATGATTTCCATTTTGCTAGCATTGATTTTGGTAATCGTTTTGATTGCAATATATATCGGGTTGCTTACCAACGCTTTTTACACCATTGATCACCTAAGCAGATTCATATTAGGTTTAGTTCTCATAGGTTTCGTCTACGGAAGTTATGGATTATTGGTTGGCAGTCTCATTAAAATGGAATTAGAAGGGGTTTTAATGATAGTTTTACTTGTAAATATTGATGTCGGTTGGTTGCAGAACCCTTTATTTTATGCCGAGGCACAAAATCAAATCATCATAAAATTCCTTCCTGCTTATTTTCCATCCCAAACGGCGATTATTACAGCAGTAACAGATTACTCTGCCAGCACGTCAATTTTGAATAGCTTGCTATACGGATTCGTCTTTTTAAGTTTTTCAATGCTGATTTTCTTCTATAAAATGCGAACAAAATGAATAAAACAACAACTAAAATCAACAAACTACTATATGCCATAGTCTTTCTTATTATTATACCTAGTATCCTATTGCTATGGGCAAAATATACAGAAGACTTAATAATCTTCCCTGCAATGGAATCAACTATAGCCGGTTATATATTCATTATTTTTGGCGCTTTACTTATGGTATCGGCCATGTATGCTTTAAAAAAGTATGGCAAAGGCTTACCTATGAACGCCTATCCTCCGCCTATATATGTATCAAATGGGCCGTACCATCTTGTTAGACATCCCATATATTGGGGATTCGGCATTTTATTGGCAGGATATTTTATTTTAACCAAGTCTGCAAGTGGGCTTTGGCTGGTAACGCCAATTACGATAATTGCTATGGTCGCTCTCGTAATGGGATATGAAGCCATTGATCTAAAAAAAAGATTTCCAAATGAGCCGAGGGCAACAATTTTAGATCTTCCTGCAAAAACAAAAGAACAAACTGGTATTCGTGATCGACTCGTTTCTTTGTTTTGGGTAGCAGCACCTTTGTTCTTAGCTAATTTTATTATAGCTCATTTAGTTGGAGATTGGTCTGCTATTTTAGGAAAACAATCGGTTTTACTCATAAATATTGAAAATCAATATTTGCCTTTACTGAGTGTGCTATTTATATTTGGCATACCTTTTCTAATCAAAACAAAAAACCTGTTGCGGACATGGGTAATTACAAGTATAATTGCCGTTTGTATTTTCACTTTTACAGCTCTGTTATACCCTGGACTAGAGATACTATATCTCCCATTTCAACATCATTTTGTCTATTTCACCCCCCTGTTTTTAATAATTTTGGGAATTAGATCTATTTTCAAGCAATCAAATCAATTAGGCGTTTTATTTAGTATCATAGCTATTGTATTAATGAGTATACAATTACCTTTCAGTCGTTCTGCAGTGCTACATGTAAGTAGTTCTATTATGATATTCCTGTTAGCAGACAATTACTTTAATATCTGGATTTTCTTGAGGACAGGGGCAGAGAAAATAGCGAATTCATGGCAAGAATGGATCTTTGGTAAAATAAGAGTAATCAATCACGGCTTCTATGTTGGTTTTGGGACATTTCTAGGTATTTTGCTTGCGGGAATATTAGTTGGCGATTCTTATGCTTGGGGCCTTTTAATTTTTGCCTTTGTGGTTATAGTGTTTTCAGCACTTTGGGCACAAATTATTGAAGGATCTGAAAAACTAAAAAGGCCATATGGCTATTATGGTGCTTTGGTAGGCATTATTTTTGCCAGCCTTATCGTATTGACAATGGGTTATAATGTATGGGTTATTATAGGAGTGATCTCAGTAGTTATGCCTTGGGTGCAAGGCATAGGTCGTTTTCGCTGTTTGGTAAACGGTTGTTGTCATGGCAGTAAAGTTACCAACCCAGACATTGGTATTAAATATTTTCATCATCGCTCACGCGTTTGTGGAATTTCACAATTAAAAGGAGAACTGCTTCATCCAACACCGCTTTATTCTATGCTCTGGCTCTTTTTGATTGGTTTCATTCTATTATCACTTTGGTATAATAATTTTTCATCACCCTTCATTTTTGGTCTTTATTTAATTTTAACTGGTATCGGCCGCTTTGTAGAAGAAGCATATAGGGGTGAAGTGCAAACACCTATCCTAAAAGGACTCAGGTTATATCAGTGGACTGCTATCTTATCAGTTTTTATAGGTATCATCATGACGCTTATTGACATTGATAGTGCAGCTATCTTATCGAATGTTGGATGGGAGACTATTTTGTCAGCAACAATTGGTGGTCTATTCACCACTTTTGCCATGGGTGTTGATTTTCCTTATTCAAACGCACGCTTTTCAAGACTGGTTTAATATAATAATATGCCTCTTATATCTATTTGATTTAATTCATTTTTTGGTTTTCATAAAAAATTGTCGACCTTACATAAATACTTTAAAATCGCTACTATGCTTAAGAACCTAAAACAAACTAAATTTTCAACTTATTTAGTATTGATCATTTTATTTTTAGGGTGTAACCATAAAAAACGACAAACTCATTCTACTTCGGAAACGATAAACCCTGTGTTTTTTAATGAGTTTACAAAAGTAGATAGCATCAATCCAATCCTAAACCCTTCATCTATTTTACAATTTACAGATCCAATTACTGGTGTTTTAGCGAAATGGGAAGAACGAAATGTACTTAATCCAACTGCTGTTGTAAAAGATGATAAAGTTTATTTAATGTATAGAGCACAAGACTTAAATGGCACATCGAGAATTGGAATGGCTATAAGCGAAGATGGACTTCATTTTAAAAAAATGGAGGAACCTATCCTGTTTCCAGATAATGACGATATGAAAGTTTACGAATGGAATTACAAGAAAAGTGAAGCAGAACAAACCAATTCTGAAGATTGCTATTTTTGCTATTTTGATGGGGTTGAAGATCCTAGAGTGGTTCAAAGCAACACTGGTGAATACTTTATGACTTACACTGCTTATGATGGTAAAACAGCACGTTTAAGTTTAGCGTCCTCAAAAGATTTAAAAACTTGGACTAAGCATGGTTTAGTTTTAAAAGACGAAAAATACAAAGATTTATGGTCAAAAGCTGGTGCTATAGTAAGTAAACTAGAAGGCCATAAAATGGTAGCCACACAAATAAATGGTAAGTATTGGATGTACTTTGGAGATACTAATTTATTTATGGCAACCTCAACAGATTTAATACATTGGGAAATAGCCATAAATGAAGAATCAAAGAAACCAATTTCAGTATTGCATCCAAGAATGGGTTATTTTGATAGTCGATTAGTAGAACCAGGACCTTACGCCATACTAAAAGAAGAAGGTATTTTACTAATTTATAATGGAAGTAATGCTTCAAACTTTAATGATCTTTTGTTGCCACAATACACATATGCAGCTGGACAAGCTTTATTCGATAAAACAAAACCCTACAAACTTATAGATAGAACCAAAAGCTACTTTATTCACCCTGATAAAGATTACGAAAAAATAGGAGAAGTCAATGAAGTCTGTTTTGTTGAAGGTTTGGTTTTCTTTAAAAACAAATGGTTTTTATATTATGGTACTGCAGACTCTAAAATTGCCGTTGCCATATCAGACTGAAATATTTAATTAAAAAACATCTAGACAAAACCGCGAGGCTCTTAAATGAATAGATCAAAATTAATCTGTCGATAGTAGGGAAAATGTATAAAATCACAATCTTTAGTACATTCCAATTTCTATAACAACATCCCAAACAATTAAATTATCTTTGTACCACTTAATTACTTAAAATGCGCATAGATATTATTACTGTTTTACCAGAATTACTTAAAAGCCCGTTTGAAGCCTCAATTTTAAAACGAGCTATTGACGCTGACTTGGTAGAAGTCCATTTCCATAATTTAAGAGATTACACTACCGATAACTATAAATCTATTGACGACACACAATTTGGTGGTGGTGCTGGCATGGTAATGATGGTGGAACCCATTGATAAATGTATTTCGACATTACAAGCAGCACGCGATTATGATGAAGTGATTTACATGACTCCAGATGGGGAGACTTTAAAACAAGGTATTGCCAACCAACTATCTTTAAAAGAAAACATTATTATTTTATGTGGACATTATAAAGGCGTAGACCAGCGTGTACGCGATCATTTTATAACTCGTGAAATTTCTATTGGAGATTATGTGTTATCTGGTGGCGAATTAGGTGCGGCTGTACTTTGCGATGCTATAATTAGATTAATACCAGGCGTATTAGGTAATGAAACCTCTGCCCTAACCGATTCTTTTCAAGACGGTTTATTAGCACCTCCTATTTATACAAAACCAAGAGAATATAAAGGCTGGAAAGTACCTGAATTATTATTTGGTGGTAATTTTCCAAAAATTGAAAAATGGCGGGAGGAACAAGCATATTTAAGAACTAAAGAACGACGCCCAGATTTATTGGATGATTAATCGAACGTCATTGCCCGGAACGAAAGAATCTTTTTAATTGTATTTCCTTTCATAAGATTACGTCGTTATCTTTCCTCGTAATGACAGAATTTGATTGTTTTCTTTTAAAAACTGATACTACAGGCCACAAACAAGCTTGTGTTAAGGATAGAAGCGGCATCCTTTTTTTGAGGTACAAGAAAAAGATATAGCGGATAGCCTGACTTTTTGCTTTTAATAAGCATGAAACTATTGCAACACTTCCACGCAAAAAGAAACACCAAAAAAATACAAACAAAAGGTTGTAGATTATGAATTAATAATTACTTTTGCACCCAATTTCGGATTAACCTCTAGCGAAAATCGTGAATGTTGTTCTGGATTAATTATAATTAAATTTAGAGATATGGAATCTTTAGTAAAGTTTGTACAAGACGAATTTGTAACAAGAATAGATTTACCAGAATTTGCTGCTGGTGATACAATTACAGTATTCTACGAAATTAAAGAGGGTAGCAAAACGCGTACTCAGTTTTTTAGAGGTGTAGTAATACAAAGAAGAGGGACTGGAACTTCAGAAACTTTTACAATTAGAAAGATGTCTGGTTCTATTGGTGTTGAGCGTATCTTCCCAATTAATTTACCTGCATTACAAAAAATAGAAGTTAACAAACGTGGTAAAGTACGTAGAGCACGTATATTCTACTTTAGAGGCCTTACTGGTAAAAAAGCTAGAATTACTGAGCGTAGACGTTAATAACGATACATCTGCAATTGCAGTATTTAAAAGCCTTGAGATATCTCAAGGCTTTTTTTATTAACAAAAGTTAATAAGTATGGTTCATAAGTAGTTGATATCTAATAGCTTGAAAAATTTGTTTTTTTGAAATCTGATCTTATATTTACGGAAGAAATAATGACAACCTTGGTTGGTTTCGCCTTAAAACGAATTTACAAGACTTTCTAAATGAAGTAACGTTCTTTATATAATTGTTTTTGAGGTTTTATTGTATCACGTGTATGCGTGTAAAACGAAACAACCATGACATTATAAAAAGTGGCACATGTGCAAGCAGGTGAAAACTAGTATGATGAAAAGCTTAAAAAGCAACATTTGTGAAAGTAGATGTTGTAATGCGAGCAATGCTAGCAGTAATTTTAACGCGAAAGCGAAGATTGAACTAATAGCATCAAGAAAACAGTTAACAGAAACATTATAGTAATATGTCAATACATTTTGAAAATTACAATTATGTTTCTTTGAAATAATAAAACTTGAACTGAAACGGTTTAGATGAAAATTTTAAACAATCATTAGTAGCAATGCTAATTAGGTCATGCTGAGTTATTTCAAAAAAGCCATATCAAGGTAGATTAAGTTCTACAATGATATGGCTTTTGTTATTTTATAACTTTACACCGTTTCTATTTTAATAAATCGCTATTTACTCCTCTCTATTTTATTATAATACTAATTCTTTACAACAGCTTTAATTTCACATCTTGATTAAAAATTAATCGATTACAATTTTGTATATTCGCGTCGCTAAAAATAAAACCTGTTTTTCAACTTCTGGTTTTTTAGCACTAAAGAAAATCAAAAAAAGCGACACAAATGTCTAAAATTATTTATACTAAAACCGATGAAGCTCCTGCTTTAGCAACACATTCCTTATTACCTATTGTAAAAGCATTTGTAAAGTCTTCTGGAATTAATATTGAAACTAAAGATATTTCATTAGCAGCAAGAATCTTAGCTGTATTCCCAGATTTTTTAAATGAAGACCAACGTGTTTCAGACGATTTAGCTATACTTGGTGAATTAGCAAAAAAACCAGAAGCAAATATTGTAAAGTTACCAAATATCAGTGCTTCTGTTCCGCAATTAAAAGACGCTATTAAAGAACTACAATCTAAAGGTTTTAACATTCCTGATTATCCTAACGAAGCTGAAACTGAAGCTGAAAAAGAGATTAAAGTACGTTACGATAAAATAAAAGGTAGTGCCGTAAACCCTGTGTTACGTGAAGGTAATTCAGATAGACGTGCGCCTAAAGCTGTTAAGAATTATGCTAAAAAAAACCCCCACTCTATGGGTGCTTGGTCTAGCGATTCTAAAACACATGTAGCTACTATGGAAGCTAATGATTTTGCTCATAATGAGAACTCAGTAACCTTAAATGATGCCACTAGTATAAAAATTGTTCATACTGATAGCAATGGTACAACTACTATATTAAAAGATTCTTTGGCTTTATTAAAAGGAGAAATAATTGATGCCACCGTATTAAGCAAAAAAAACTTATTAACCTTTTTTGAAGAGCAAATAGCCGACGCCAAAGCAAATAATGTATTGTTTTCATTACACATGAAAGCGACCATGATGAAAGTGAGCGACCCTATTATATTTGGTCATGCCGTTAAAGTGTTTTTCAAAGATGTATTTACTAAGCATGCCGAAACATTGGATGAAATTGGTGTTGATGTAAATAACGGTTTTGGAAATCTAATTGAAAAAATTCAAAGTTTACCAGAAGCCAAACGTAAAGAAATTCAAGCAGACATTGATACTGCATTTAAAAATGGACCAGCAATTGCTATGGTAAATAGTAATAAAGGCATTACAAACCTGCATGTACCAAGTGATGTTATTATTGATGCTTCTATGCCTGCAATGATTCGTACATCCGGGCAAATGTGGAATGCTGATGGTAAATTACAAGATACCAAAGCTGTTATTCCTGATAGTAGCTATGCAGGGATTTATTCTGCAACTATAGATTTCTGTAAAAAGAATGGTGCTTTCGATCCTACAACTATGGGAACCGTTCCTAATGTTGGTTTAATGGCTCAAAAAGCTGAAGAATATGGTTCACATGATAAAACGTTTGAAATAGCTTCTAATGGAACTGTTAGCATTAATGATGCTTCTGGCAACACATTAATAAAACATACTGTTGAAACTGGAGATATTTGGAGAATGTGCCAAGTTAAAGATGCACCAATTCAAGACTGGGTTAAACTAGCGGTTACACGGGCAAGAGCTTCTCAAACACCTGCTGTTTTCTGGTTAGATAAATACAGAGCACATGATGCAGAATTAATAAAAAAAGTAAATACATATTTAAAAGATCACGATACTTCTGGGTTAGATTTAAGAATCTTATCACCTATAGACGCTACGCTTTTTACTTGCGAAAGATTGAAAGATGGAAAAGATACTATTTCAGTTTCTGGAAACGTATTACGTGACTATTTAACAGATTTGTTCCCAATATTAGAAGTTGGTACTAGCGCAAAAATGTTATCCATTGTTCCGTTAATGAATGGTGGTGGATTATTCGAAACTGGCGCTGGTGGTTCCGCTCCTAAGCATGTTGAACAATTGCTTGAAGAGAATCATTTACGTTGGGATTCTTTAGGCGAATTTCTAGCTTTAGCGGTTTCTTTAGAACATTTTAGTGAAGTTAATAACAATGCAAAAGCTAAAATTTTAGGTCAAACTTTAGATGATGCTACTGATAAATTGTTAGAGAACAGAAAAGGACCTTCTAGAAAATCTGGTGAATTAGATAATAGAGGGAGTCACTTTTACTTAGCCATGTATTGGGCACAAGAATTGGCTAATCAAAATATAGATGACGCCTTAAAAGCTGAATTTACGCCAATCGCTAAACAATTAGCTGATAATGAACAAGCTATTATAAAAGAATTAAATGATATTCAAGGTAAACCTACAGATCTTGGAGGTTATTATGAACCGGATGAAGCGCTTATTAATCATGTGATGAGACCTAGTGAGACCTTTAATACTATTTTAAGATAATTATAACATCAATATAACCTAAAAAAGCTCCTTATTAGGGGCTTTTTTAATACTTTTATAAAAAAAAGCTATTAAATGAAGACCAAGTTTTTATGGTTTCTTTGTGTATTTTGTTTCACAATACTCCCCCTTAGTGCACAAGAAAAATTCACATTGAGTGGAACGATTTCTGAAGAAAAAAGTAACGAAACCCTTATTGGAGTTAATATTATCTTTCCAGAAATATCTGCCGGTACAACTACCAACGAGTATGGCTTCTATTCCATGACATTACCTCAGGGCACTTATAATATTGTTATTAGTTATCTGGGATATTCAGCAATATCAGAAACTTTTACGCTATCAGAAGACATATCAAGAAACTTTAAATTAACAGATGCTTTAGAAAGTTTGGATGAAGTTATCATTACAGAAAATATTGAAAATCTTAATATTAGAAAGCCGCAAATGAGTATAAATAAACTTACGTCTGCCACTATTAAAGATATTCCGGTGGTACTTGGTGAGTCTGATATTATTAAAGCCATAACGCTACTACCTGGTGTTACTAATGCGGGAGAAGGTGCTTCAGGTTTTAACGTTCGTGGTGGTGCAGCAGACCAAAACCTAATCCTTTTAGATGAAGCTATCATTTATAATTCATCGCACCTATTTGGTTTCTTCTCCGTTTTTAACCCAGATGCTATCAAAGATTTAAAACTATATAAAGGTGGGATTCCTGCTCGTTATGGTGGTCGTGTTTCTTCTGTTTTAGACATTTATCAGAAGGAAGGAAATAGTAAAGAATTTCACATGAATGGTGGTATAGGGATTATTTCCAGTAGATTATTAGCTGAAGGTCCTCTTAAAAAAGATAAAGGATCTTTTCTTTTGGGTGGTAGATCGAGTTATGCGCATTTATTTTTACCCCTATTTGATTTAAATAACATTGCTTACTTCTATGATTTGAACACTAAATTAAGTTACAAATTAGATGAAAGAAACAATATTTATCTATCTGGATACTTCGGTAGAGATGTCTTTAGAATTGAAGATACTTTTGAAAACACATATGGTAACTCTGTTTTAAATTTCAGATGGAATCATCTGTTTTCTGATAAGCTTTTTTCCAATTTATCTTTAATTTATTCCGATTATTACTATGACCTAAAATTAAATTTTGTTGAATTCGACTGGGTTTCTGGAATTCAGAATTTCAATTTAAAATACGATTTTAAACATTATCTAACTGATAAAATAAAACTTCAGTATGGGTTAAATAGTATTTATTATAATTTTAATCCAGGTGAAATTAATCCTACTGTAGAATCTTCAGGAATAAACCCTTTTAAGCTTATTGATAAATATGCAATTGAAAATGCTATTTATTTAGATGCCGAACATAAAGTTTCAGATAAACTAGCATTATCTTATGGATTACGTTTAAGTAGTTTTCATCGTTTAGGGCAAGATGAATTAAATATTTATGAGAATAATCAAGCGGTTACATTTAATCAAGATTTTCAAATTTATGAAAAGGCAGTACCAATTGGAACCGAATCTTTTAAACGAAGTGATGTTATTGAAAGTTTTTACAACTTAGAACCTAGAGCATCTTTAGCTTATCAACTAAATTCTGACAGTTCGGTAAAATTGAGTTACAATAGAATGAGTCAATATTTACATCTACTTTCAAATACTAACTCACCAACTCCACTAGATATTTGGACTCCAAGTGGTAAATATGTAAAACCACAATTACTGGACCAATATGCGGTTGGATACTTTAAAGATTTCAATAATAACAAATATTCATTAGAAGTTGAAAGCTTCTATAAAACCGTAAAAAACAGAATAGATTATATTGATGGGGCAGATTTAATTGCAAACAATGCTATTGAACAGGTGATATTAAATGGAAAGTCTAGAGCTTATGGATTGGAAGTTTTACTTAAAAAAAATGAAGGACGATTTAAAGGTTGGTTTGCTTATACCCTATCTAAATCTGAGCAAAAAACGCCAGGAAGAACAGCCTTAGAAGCAGGAATAAATAATAGTGAATGGTATAGAACACCTTTTGACAAAACACATGATATTTCCTTTACAGGAAGTTATGATTGGAATGAAAAATGGAAAATAAATACTAATTTTCTATTTCAAACGGGGCAACCTGCAACATTTCCAAACGGACAATATGAATACAACGGCCTAAACATCCCTAATTATGGCAGTAGAAATGCTGATAGACTTTCTGCATATCACAGGTTAGACATATCTTTAAACTACACACCAAAACCAAATAAAACTAAAGGCTGGAGAAGCCATTGGGTCTTTGGTATTTATAATCTTTATAATCGAAGAAATGCAGCTTCTATATCTTTTGGGCAAAACGAAATGACGGGCTCAAACGAAGCTACTCGATTAGCCATTTTCGGAGTTGTACCATCAATATCTTATAATTTTAAACTTTAAGGTTATGAAAAAAAAATTTAAAACCATTTTTATTCTTCTAACACTAATCTCTTGTGAGGATGTTATTGATATTGATGTAAATAATGCTGAGCCACGATTAGTTATCGACGCTTCCATACATTGGCTTAAAGGCACAAATGGAAACACTCAATTAATCCAGCTTAGTCTTACTGCACCATATTTTGATGATGCTATTCCACCCGCTACGGGAGCTAATGTATTTATTTTAGATTCAAGTAACAATACTTTTAATTTTATTGAAGAAGGCAACACCGGAATTTATAAAAATAAAAACTTCATACCAGTTATTGGTGAAATTTATAATTTAAATATTCTTTATAAGAGTGAGACTTATATAGCTACAGAAACTATGACACCCGCAGTGCCCATTGAATCTATAGAACAAAAAAATGATGGTGGATTTTCAGGTGACGAAATAGAAATTAAAGCTTATTATACAGATCCTGAGAATATAGAAAACTATTATCTTTTTGAGTTTTTGATTCTAGACACAAATAGTTCAACTCTTGAAGTCTATGATGATGAATTTACAGATGGTAACCAAATTTTTGCATTTTATTCTGATGAAGATTTAGAGTCTGGAGACCAGATGCTAATAAGAAACTCTGGTATTTCTGAACGTACTTACGAGTTTTTAAATATTTTATTACAACAAACCGATGAGGATTCTGGAGACCCTTTTGAAACACAAACAACCACAGTAAGAGGTAATTGTATCAATCAAACTAACCCAGATAATTTCCCACTTGGATATTTCAGAGTTTCTGAAACAGATGTCTTTACCTATGTCGTTGAATAACTAAAATCGTCTCAAAACAAACAATAGATAGATTAATGCCAACTAAATTTTTATGTACTTTTGAATCATGAGTTTCATTAAAACTACCGAACAAGATTCTAACCACAATCATCTAGAAAAGATGAGTGTTTCTGAATTGCTTGAAAACATTAATAAAGAAGATAAAACAGTTCCTTATGCTGTTGAAAGATCATTGCCACAAATTGAAGGTTTAGTAAATCAAATAGTTGAAAAACTAAAACAAGGTGGAAGGTTATTTTACATGGGAGCTGGTACAAGTGGTAGATTGGGGATTTTGGATGCGTCTGAGTGCCCTCCAACTTTTGGAGTATCACATGATTTAGTTATCGGTATAATTGCTGGTGGAGATTCTGCCATAAGAAAATCCGTAGAATTTGCCGAGGATTCTAAAACTCAAGGCTGGCTAGATTTACAAGAATATAACATTAATCAGAATGATGTTGTTGTTGGAATTGCTGCATCAGGAACGACACCATATGTTATTTCAGCTGTAGAAACTTGTAATGAAAACAACATCATAACAGGATGTATTACTTGTAATAAAACCAGTCCTTTAAGTCAAGTTTCAAAATACCCTATAGAAGTTGTTGTAGGACCAGAATTTGTAACTGGTAGCTCTAGAATGAAGGCTGGAACAGCTCAAAAATTAGTACTTAATATGGTTACCACTTCCACAATGATCCTCTTAGGTCATGTAAAAGGAAATAAAATGGTAGACATGCAATTGAGTAATAATAAGCTTGTGGATAGAGGTGCTAAAATGATAATGAAAGAAATAAATGTTTCTGAAACAAAAGCTTTAGAATTACTAAGCAAACACAAAAGTGTAAGAGAAGCCATTAACAACTTCAACAATGGAAACTGATAGAACAAATAAGGACGTTCTCTTAAAAGGAGTTAAACTATTGGGCATAGCTTTAGCCTGTATGTTTACGGGCCCAATACTTGCTTATATTTCACAAACAAAGCTAAAAACTCCAATAGATAATGTGGTTTTGATCATAGCTATAATAATATGCTGTCTGGCACTATTTTTTGGGTTTAAGGGTATCAATACAATACTAGACAGTATGTTCAAAAAAAAAATTAAATAGCAGAAATATGCTTTGGTGTAGTTGGGTTATACCCAAATTCAGCATCATTAACAACAATTTCTAAACTATCAAAAATATAATTGATAATAGCGTAGTGGTGTATAGTATGGCTGTTTGCGTGAGCCAACAATGAACCATAAGTATAGGGTATTTCCAATTTACCCAATCCTAAATCATCAACTACTAAGACAGCTTCATTAATATCTAATGCGATAGAACCTAATCTGCCAATTATGAAGTTTAAGTAATCTTGAGCACATCCACAATCAGATTCTACATCTTTATTTCTACTTCTAGCTGTTAAGTCTATTCTATTTTCGGCATCAGTACTAAAAATGCAATCATAAAAATCTAAAATATGCCTAATGTGAGTCCCTATACTAGAATAGTAAGGAGAAACAGTAGCATCACATAACTGATTATTGGATAAATTATCTAATAAAACTTGAGATTTCTGTAGTGTTTTGAGAGTTGATTGGATGATAACATTCATGGACACTAATTTAGATAAATATTTTTAATTTCATAAAATACTTTACTTTAGTCTAGACACTTCAAAATCCCTATAACTAAAACCTTGTTTTGTTATCAAGGCAAGCATAATCTATATGTTTTAATCGGTAGCTAATTTCTCAAATCATCCAAGACCAAACGTAAGTCGCCATAACTATATTTCTCATCTAATTGATGTTTTAAATCAGATAAGTTTTCATATTTTTTCTTTGGGATTATAGCTTTTAGTTCCTCATAATACGCGATAGGCATTAGATCGGTAACCTTGATTTCTCCTGATGGAATAAAAGAAGCTAAATGTCCAAAAACAGTATTTATATTGAGTTCTCGTTCGTTTGCAATATGTTCTATAGACTTTCCTAATTTGAATAATTCTAAAGATTCCTTTTTAGTTTCACCAAGTTTCTTTTTAGGTTTTGGTTCATCAAATATTTCAGAATCAGAAGCCGTTTCAATATCATGCTCTTCACAATACGCTCTTATCACGTTTAATATAGCTGACCCATATTTTTCAACACGTGTTTT
Organism: uncultured Algibacter sp.; assembly: GCF_905480415.1. Lineage (GTDB taxonomy): Bacteria > Bacteroidota > Bacteroidia > Flavobacteriales > Flavobacteriaceae > Algibacter_B. The sequence goes on from NZ_CAJQQI010000059.1 coordinate 20,704, forward strand.
CCCCATTCCGTTTACATTTAACAATTCCTTTTTAGTGGTTGGTAAGGTTTCACACATTTCATATAATGTCTTTTGTGCAAAAATCTGATAATGAATTAAGTCTTTCTCCTCAGCAATATCATTTCTCAACATACGGAGTTTTTCAAATAACTCCACATTACTAGTTCCTTCAACAACTGACTTTCTCAGTTTCTTGGGTTTGTCTTTACCCATAAATACTGACTTAGCACGTAACTCCAAAACATGTTTACAAACAAACCCGGAATCTAAACCTTTAAAATAAAGTAATTTTACCGACAATAATTCCTCAAAACTATCTAAATGTTTAGTGATTTCACTCTCCACTGCTTGATTATCTGTAGTAAAAGTAAAAGTCTTTAATGATGTAACTATCTTCGTATCTGTTTCGGTTTTAAAATATTTGATTGCCTTTTTAAAACGCTCTTGAATCATAAAACTCTTTTCTGGTAAACCACCATCATCTTCAGAAATTTGTTTCAACTGTGCATTAAATCCATTAGCCACTTTCAAAAAGTTAGTAATTGTATCTTTAATAGGCAAAAACGTGTTTTCTATATCCCCAACGACCACCGTTCTATTCTTATAATAAGTATCTAAAATCCGATTCAAAGGATATAAAAATTCATAAAAATCAAATACTTCAGAAATCAAATCCAATTGAAAATGTTTCTGAGAATGTTCTAAAACTGTTTCATCTGGTGCATTTTGTTTAGCATTTTTATTAAACGTGGTCACGTTACCATCATTAATAATTTGACTCGAATGAATCTTACTCTTCAACACCAAACCCTCCAACGATTTACATCGACTTAAAGCCACATAAGTTTGCCCATGTGCGAAAGCGCCTTGAGCATCAATAATAGCCTTTTCAAAAGTTAACCCTTGACTTTTATGAATCGTAATAGACCACGCCAACCTTAAAGGCATTTGGGTATATGATCCAATCTTCTCTTCTGTTATCGCTTTTGTTTCAGCATCTACCGAATAATTAATATTCTCCCAAATTTCGGGCGTTACGTTAATATTAAAATCGTCATCAGGACAATGCACAACGACTTCATCTCGATCCAACAATATAACTTTCCCTATCTTACCATTAAAATAGCGTTTATCGGCGTTACTATCATTCTTAACAAACATGACTTGTGCTCCAACTTTTAATTCCAAAGCCTGCTTATTTGGGAAAGCATACTCTGGAAACTTCCCATCCACTTCTGCAACATAAATAAATGATTTAGTTATCAACTTTTCTAACTCTAACCTATTAGTCGCTTCGGCTTTATTATTATGAGTGGTTAACGAAATATATCCAGCATCAGGCTTAGGCGTAAAATCAGGTATATAACGCTTATTCAATTCCATTGCTGCAGCCTCGGTCAGCGTATTATTTCTAATCTCGTTAAGTATTTCAATAAATTTGGGGTTTTCCTGCCTATAAATATGTTTCAACTCTATAGTCACCGCTTCGCATTGTTGAAATACTTGACTACTAAAAAAGAAACCATTCTTATAAACATGCTTCAACAAATCCCATTCCTGTTCTTTAATAACAGGAGAGAGCTGTTGTAAATCTCCAATCATTAATACTTGAACACCACCAAAAACTTTGTTTCTATTTCTAAAACGGCGTAATGTTCTATCAATACCATCCAATAAATCGGCACGTACCATACTAATTTCATCAATAACTAAAAGATCCATCGACTTAATAATATTGATCTTGGTTTTACTGAATTTCCTATTGAATCCTTTAGAAGCATTCAAATCTGTGTCAGGTAAAATAGGACCAAAAGGCATTTGAAAAAAAGAATGTATAGTAACACCTTTGGCATTAATAGCAGCCACACCAGTAGGTGCAATAACTACCATACGTTTTAAACTGTTCATTTTTAATCGGTGCAAAAATGTGGTTTTTCCAGTTCCCGCTTTACCCGTTAAAAAAATAGACCGGTTTGTATTATTCACAAACGCCCAAGCTAATTCCAGTTCTTTATTATCTGTCATTATTAGAAGTAAAATAGAGTTTGAAGATAATAATTTATGAAGTTTATTTAGGCGGGTTTTTAATAAAAATAAAAACTGCGGTATGCGTTACTAGTTTTGTAAAACCATAAATGGAAGTTTCAGAAAAGCTAACCACTACTATCGCTCCCGCACCTCTCAACGTCAGTCTTTGTTTAATAGATAGTTTTGTGTTTTAATTAAGTTTAAGACAAAAAAAAGAGTCTAACTACACATGTAATTAGACTCTCTAAAAAAGGCAACGACCTACTCTCCCACAAATGTAGTACCATCGGCGCTAATGGGCTTAACTTCTCTGTTCGGAATGGTAAGAGGTGAGCCCCATCGCTATAACCACCTTAAGTTATAGCTGCTGACTATCAGTATTGAACTTCTAGTCTTCAGCATCATGCATATAGCATGATAAATATCTTAACATATTGAAAAAAATAACATGAATTTTATAATAATTGTATTGAACTTAGTAAAAAAACAGGCGTACAATAAGCCTATGGGTTATTAGTACTACTCGGCTATGACATTACTGCCTTTACACCTATAGCCTATCAACGTGGTAATCTCCCACGACCCTTTAAAGAAATCTCATCTTGTGGTGGGTTTCGCGCTTATATGCTTTCAGCGCTTATCCCTTCC
>NZ_CAJQQI010000060.1 GCF_905480415.1 uncultured Algibacter sp.
GCTGCAAAAGTTGAGGTAGTCAAAGCAAAGTCAACACTTGAAGGTCCAAAACAGGTCGGAAAAATTGATTTAGACACCAAAAAGCAAAAAGTAGAACCTTCCCCCGATGCCACTCCACCACAAGAGAAAGAAAATACAGAAGAAGTCAAAAAGCCAACTGAAAAAGAGATATCCGTTACTGACTCAAATTCTGATGAATCTAAAGTGGTCGAAGAAGTTAATGCTTCTAAAGGTGAAAAATTAACAGATACTGAAGAGCCAAAAGAGGAAAAAGTTGCTACGAAATATCAAAAGTTAACTGGTCCAAAAATCTCAGGTAACAAAATTGATTTATCGCAATTTAATAAGCCTAAAAAGAAAAAAGAAGAAAACAAATCTTCGGATAAAGCCGCTGATGCCAAGAAAAAACGAAGAAGAATTAGCAAAGCCAGCCCATCAACTGGGGGTGGTTCTGGTAGAGCATCAGGAAATAATAGAGCTTCTGGTAATAGAGGGAAAGCAAGAGGAGGTCAAAGGAGACCTCAGGCAATAAAGGCTGAGCCAAGTGCTGAGGAAGTTCAAAAACAAGTTCGTGAAACGTTAGAAAAACTTCAAGGCAAAACTAACAAAGGTAAAGGAGCAAAATATAGAAGAGAAAAAAGAGATCAGCATAGAGAGCAAACAGAAATAGATCAACAAATTGAAGCAGCAGAAAGTAAAATTTTAAAAGTCACAGAATTTGTCACTGCTAATGAAGTTGCTACGATGATGGATGTTGGAGTTACTCAAATTATATCTGCCTGCATGTCCCTGGGGATGATGGTAACCATGAATCAACGATTGGACGCTGAAACATTATCGATTGTTGCTGAAGAATTTGGTTATAAAGTTGAATTTATTACTGCAGATATTGAAGAGTCTTTTGAAGAAATTGAAGATAAAGAGGAGGATTTATTACCAAGAGCACCGATAGTTACTGTCATGGGACACGTAGACCATGGTAAAACATCCTTGCTTGATTACATAAGAAAAGAAAATGTTATTGCAGGAGAATCTGGTGGAATAACTCAGCATATTGGTGCTTATGGAGTAGAGCTAGAAAATGGTGAAAAAATAGCCTTTTTGGATACGCCAGGGCATGAGGCTTTTACGGCAATGCGTGCCCGTGGAGCACAAGTGACTGATATTGCTATCATTGTCGCAGCAGCAGATGATGATATTATGCCTCAAACTAAAGAAGCAATTTCTCATGCCCAAGCGGCAGGAGTACCAATAGTTTTTGCAATCAACAAGATAGATTTGCCAGATTCAAATCCAGAAAAAATAAAGGAAGGATTGGCTCAAATGAATCTATTGGTTGAAGATTGGGGTGGTAAAATTCAATCTCATGATATTTCTGCAAAAGTAGGAACTGGAGTCAATGAATTATTAGAAAAAGTATTACTTGAAGCAGAATTATTGGAATTGAAAGCTAATCCAAATAAAGTAGCTCAAGGGACAGTCGTTGAAGCGTTTTTAGATAAAGGACGAGGTTATGTTTCGACCATTCTTGTTCAGGCAGGAACTCTCAGAATCGGAGACTATGTGTTAGCTGGAAAGAATAGCGGAAAGGTGAAAGCCATGCATGATGAGAGAGGTCATGATATCTTAGAGGCTGGTCCCTCAACACCAGTATCTATCTTAGGACTAGATGGTGCCCCACAGGCAGGGGATAAATTCAATGTTTTTGAAGATGAGCGTGAAGCCAAGCAAATTGCGGTCAAAAGAACACAGCTGCAAAGAGAACAATCTGTAAGAACACAGCGCCACATAACATTAGATGAAATTGGCCGACGAATAGCTCTTGGGGATTTCCAAGAACTGAATATTATTTTGAAAGGGGATGTTGATGGCTCTGTAGAAGCCCTCACGGATTCTTTCCAGAAACTATCCACGGAAGAAATTCAAGTCAATATTATTCACAAAGGTGTTGGAGCAATTACTGAAAGCGATGTATTATTAGCGACAGCTTCTGATGCTATCATCATTGGATTTAACGTCAGGCCAATGGGTAATGCTAGGCAAATTGCAGATAAAGAAGAAATTGATATCAGGACTTACTCTATTATTTATGATGCGATTAATGATTTGAAGGATGCCATGGAAGGAATGTTATCACCTGAACTTAAAGAAGAGATAACAGGGACAGCTGAAATTAGAGAAATATTTAAAGTTTCTAAAATTGGAAGCATAGCCGGTTGCATGGTGACTAATGGTAAGATTATTAGGAATTCTGGCATCCGATTAATTAGAGACGGTGTCGTAATCTACACAGGTGAACTAGCTTCGCTTAAACGTTTTAAGGACGATGTTAAGGAGGTTTCAAAAGGATACGACTGTGGAATGCAAGTCAAGAATTACAATGACATTCATGAAGGTGATATCATAGAATCTTTCCATGAAGTAGCAGTTAAGAAGAAATTGAAATAATTTAGTAAAACAATAAAAAAAGGGGCTTATAGGCCCCTTTTTTTATTGTTTTGGATTGGTGCTATCAGTTTTTGGTTTGAAGTAGAAGGCATTTGAGAATTTACGCTTGATTTTTACCAATGCTCGGTCAGCTTCAAGGCGTGTTTTAAAATTTCCAACCCATATTTTATAATTAGGTGTTTCAAATTGTTTCTCAGAATGCCATTCAGAAAAAGATTGATTAAACTCTTTTTGAGCTTTTTCTGCACCAGATCTCACGCCACTGAAAATTTGAATTTTATAATTTAATTCCGAAAGGTTGACTTCTTTTTTTAGTTTAATTAAGGTGTCAATTTGACTATTTTTATGGATTCGAACAGTTCCTTTTTGACCATGCATTTCATGACTTAAAAACAAAGATAATGAGCTAAGTAACACGATGAAATTTAAAGAAATAGGTTTCATTTTTTTTTCATTTTTGACAAATGTAAAGTATATCGATCGAATCTTATCTAAATTTATTATTTAGAATGTCTATAAATTATGAATTAACGCTTCTGTAACATTTCTAAAATCGACTTTATACCTTACTTTTGTGCGAGATTTTTATAACCGAACTTAAATTCTTTTATGAAAAAATCGTACCAAAGATTAGAAGACAATTCTACTAACAATATGAAACAGGTAAAATACCGCAACTCAGTCTCAAAATTACGTCTTTTTGGTTCCGTCTTTTTACTCGCCTTTTCCTTGTCTTTATTTGCACAGGATGGAGATCCTACCAAAGGAAAGTCCTTATTCAATACGAATTGTGCTGCTTGTCATAATCTAGATAAAAAGATGACAGGACCAGCCTTAAGGGGTGTTGAGGCAAGGCTTGCGAATGATGAAGGACTTGACAGAAATTGGCTAAACTCATGGATTCGCAACAGTTCTGCTCTTATCAAGTCGGGAGATGCGTATGCGAACAAAATCTATGCTGAATATAACGGGGCTGCTATGACCGCATTTCCACAATTTTCAGATCAAGACCTTTCAGACATATTAGCATATACAGCTCAAGAAAAAGCACAGCCAGCTGCAGTAGCCGCGGCTTCAGGAATTCCTTCTGCTCAAAACGGCTCTGATTCAGGATTGACAAATAATATTATCCTAGGTGCTTTGGCAGTAATGTTTATGTTGTTAGCGATCGGTTTAATCCTTGTAAAACAAACATTACGTCGATTTGCAGTAGCCAATAATGTTGAAATAGCAGAAGCTACAAAGGGTAAATCTCTTTGGAAAGCTTTTATTCAAAATCAATTTTTGATGTTGATTGTGGCTATTTTCTTTTTACTATCAAGTGCGTACTTTGTTTATGGCTATTTGATGCAAGTAGGAGTAGATCAAGGATATCAGCCAGTGCAACCAATACATTTCTCACACAAAATTCACTCGGGAGATAATAAAATTGACTGTAAATACTGTCACTCATCCGCTAGGGTAAGTAAACATTCGGGAATACCATCTGTAAATATTTGTATGAATTGTCACAAATCGATTTACGAATACAATGGAGAGGTAACAGATGAATATAGTAAAGAATTTTATGATGCTGAGATTCAAAAAATATATGCTGCTGCTGGATGGGATGATGTTGATCAACAGTACACAGGAGAGACTCAACCAATAAAATGGGTGAGAATTCATAATCTCCCTGATTTTGCTTATTTCAATCACTCACAACACGTCTCAGTGGCTGGTATTGAATGTCAGACATGTCATGGTCCTGTAGAAGAAATGGAAATCATGTATCAGTATTCTTCATTAACTATGGGTTGGTGTATAAATTGTCACAGAGAAACAAACGTCAAGGTTAAGGACAACGAATATTACACAAAAATACACGATCAATTATCCAAAAAATATGGTGTTGATCAGTTAACGGCAGCCCAAATGGGAGGTCTGGAATGTGGTAAATGTCATTATTAAAATATTTAAGAAGTTAACAAAGTTAGATTATGTCATCAAACAAGAAATACTGGAAAAGTGTTGAAGAGCTAAATGAAAATAGCTCTATTGTTGAGGCTCTAGAACAAAACGAGTTTGTAGCAGAGATTCCTACTGATGAATTTTTAGGTGATAAAGAGACATTAGAAGAAACATCTACAACGCGACGCGATTTCTTAAAGTATGTAGGATTTAGTACTGCGGCTGCTTCATTAGCTGCTTGCGAAGGTCCTGTGAAAAAGTCCATTCCTTACATAGTACAGCCAACAGAAATTATTCCTGGTGTCGCTAATTACTATGCGACAACAATTGCTAATGGTTTTGATTTTGCAAGTGTTTTAGTAAAAACGCGCGAGGGTCGTCCAATAAAAATTGAAAACAATACGATGGCGGCTACAAATGGTAGCGCAAATGCTAGAGTAAATGCTTCAGTTTTAGGTTTATATGACAGTTTAAGAATCCAGAGTCCAAAAAAAGGAGATGCAACCATTTCTTGGACGGATTTTGATGTTGATACTACAAAAAAATTAGTTGATATTGCTGCTACGAATAAAGATATTGTGTTACTTACACAAACTTTTGCTAGTCCTTCAACGAGTAAGTTAATTTCTGAGTTTAAAGAAAAATATGGTAATGTTCGTCATGTAGTATATGATTCTGTTTCAGAATCTGCTGCGTTGGATGCGTACCAGGCTAAATATGGAGAACGCGGATTAGCGAATTACAATTTTGAAAAAGCCATGACCATTGTTTCTGTTGGTGCAGATTTCTTAGGAGATTGGCAAGGTGGCGGATTTGATTCTGGATATTCTAAAAATAGAGTGCCAGATCATGGTAAAATGTCAAAACATGTGCAGTTTGAGTCTAATATGTCTTTAACTGGTGCTAATGCAGATAAGCGTGTGCCTTTAACGCCCTCTCAACAAAAAATAGTTTTATCTAAATTACATAGCCAAATTGTTGGAGGTTCAGTTTCTGGAGACTTACCTGAACATATTGAAGAGGCTGTTAAAAAGGCAGCGTCTCAATTGAAGAAAGCAGGACGTAATGGCGTTGTAGTTACCGGTATTAATGATATAAATGCACAATCGGTTGTTATAGAAATTAATGAATCTCTTGGTAGTAAGGCTTTTGATTCTAAAACACCAATTAAAACAAGACAGGGTAATGATAAGGCCGTAGAACAATTAGTAGCTGATATGAAAGCTGGTAAAGTTGGAGCTATAATCATGAGTGGTGTAAACCCAATGTACACCTTGGCAAATGCTTCAGATTTTGCTGAAGGGTTGAAAAAAACAGAATTATCTGTGGCGTTCTCAATGAAATCTGATGAAACGTCTTCAGAAACACAATATATTGCAGCAGCACCTCATTATTTAGAATCTTGGGGGGATGTTGAACTTAAAAAAGGACACTATGCTTTAACACAGCCAACAATTCGTCCTTTATTTGATACGAGACAATTTCAAGACGCTTTATTAAAGTGGACTGGGAACGATGTATCGTATCATGATTATATAAAAGACGCTTGGGGTACTACTATTTTAGGCGAAAGTTCTTTCAATGAAGCTTTGCATGATGGTGTGTTCGTTGGAGCTATTGCTACTAAGGTTGAAGATACGACAGAAGTAGTTGAAGAAGGAAATACAACACTTTTTGGAAATGCAGCACGTTCTTTAGCAGCTTCTGCACAATCAGAAGGTTTAGAATTAACTTTATATACGAAAGTTGGTATGGGTGACGGTCAACAAGCCAATAACCCATGGTTACAAGAGTTTCCAGATCCAATTACAAGAGCATCTTGGGATAACTATTTAACTATTTCTAAGTCAGATGCAGACCGTATTGGTTTAACGAATACGCATGTAGCTAACGGTGCCTTAAATGGGAGTTATGCAAATGTTACTGTAAATGGTGTAACCGTTACTGCTCCAGTAATGATTCAACCAGGACAAGCGAAAGGTTCTGTTGGATTAGCTTTAGGATATGGTAGAACATCTGGTTTAAAAGAAGAAATGCAAACTGGTGTCAATGGGTATTCATTATACCAAAATTCTAATAACGTTCAAAATGTAATCATTGAGCCTGCAACTGGAGAGCATGAATTTGCCTCAGTTCAGCTTCAAAATACATTAATGGGACGTGGAGATATCATTAAAGAAACTACTTTAGAGGTATTCAATACTAAAGATAGGGATGTATGGAATAAAGTGCCTACAGTATCTTTAAATCATGTAGAGACTCCAGTAACATCTCCAGAAGTAGATTTATGGGAGGAATTTGATCGTTCGATTGGGCATCATTTTAACTTATCAATCGATTTAAATGCTTGTACAGGATGTGGGGCTTGTGTTATTGCATGTCACGCTGAGAATAATGTACCTGTAGTAGGTAAAACGGAAATTAGACGAAGTAGAGATATGCACTGGTTGCGTATCGATAGATATTATTCATCTGAAGAAACATTTGCAGGTGATAATGATAAAAAGGAAGAAACAAAAGGATTAGGGATAATAGGTGCTTTAGAAGAAATGGAATCACCTTCTTATAATCCACAAGTGGCATTCCAACCAGTAATGTGTCAACATTGTAATCATGCACCTTGTGAAACGGTTTGTCCGGTGGCAGCAACATCACATGGTCGTCAAGGTCAAAATCACATGGCCTATAACCGTTGTGTAGGTACTAGATATTGCGCGAACAACTGTCCTTATAAAGTGCGTCGTTTCAATTGGTTCTTATACAATGGTAATGATGAGTTCGATTATCATATGAATGATGATTTAGGACGTATGGTACTAAATCCAGATGTTGTAGTGCGTTCTCGTGGTGTGATGGAAAAATGTTCTATGTGTATTCAAAAAACACAAAAAACAATTCTTGATGCAAAACGTGACGGACGTGAAATTAAAGATGGAGAATTCCAAACAGCATGTTCTGCAGCTTGTAGTAATGGAGCAATGACTTTTGGAGATATTAATGATAAAGACAGTAAAGTTGCAAAACTTTTAAAAGATGATCGTATGTATCACTTATTAGAAAGTGTTGGTACAAAGCCTAATGTGCAGTATCATACAAAAGTGAGAAATACAACAGAAGCATAAATTTAATTAAAGAATCAATTATATAATTATGGCGTCTCATTACGAAGCACCTATTAGAAGACCTTTAGTTACAGGCGAAAAATCATACCACGATGTTACTGTGGATGTGGCAGCGCCTGTTGAAGGAAAAGCGAATAAACAATGGTGGATAGTTTTTTCTATAGCACTTGCCGCTTTTCTGTGGGGAATTGGATGTATCATTTATACAATATCGACAGGTATTGGAACTTGGGGTTTAAATAAAACCGTAGGTTGGGCTTGGGATATTACTAACTTCGTTTGGTGGGTAGGTATTGGTCATGCAGGAACACTTATATCTGCTGTACTTTTATTGTTTCGTCAGAAATGGAGAATGGCAATTAACCGTTCTGCTGAAGCAATGACCATTTTCTCTGTAGTTCAAGCTGGTTTATTTCCAATTATTCACATGGGTCGACCGTGGTTAGGGTATTGGGTGTTACCAATTCCAAATCAATTTGGATCACTATGGGTTAACTTTAACTCGCCTTTACTTTGGGATGTATTTGCAATTTCTACGTATTTATCGGTTTCAATGGTATTCTGGTGGACAGGTTTACTTCCTGATTTTGCAATGCTTAGAGATAGAGCTATTAAGCCTTTCCAAAAGAAAATATATTCTTTATTAAGTTTCGGTTGGTCTGGTAGAGCAAAAGATTGGCAACGTTTTGAAGAAGTATCTTTGGTTCTTGCCGGTTTAGCAACACCTTTAGTACTATCTGTTCATACGATTGTATCATTTGACTTCGCAACATCAGTTATTCCGGGATGGCATACTACGATATTTCCACCATACTTTGTTGCCGGAGCTGTGTTTTCTGGGTTTGCTATGGTAAACACACTTCTTATAATTATGAGAAAAGTGTGTAATCTTGAAGATTATATTACTGTACAGCATATTGAATTAATGAATATTGTAATCATGATTACAGGTTCTATAGTTGGTGTAGCTTATATTACAGAGTTATTTATAGCTTGGTATTCTGGAGTAGAATATGAACAATATGCATTCCTAAACAGAGCAACTGGACCTTACTGGTGGGCTTATTTATTAATGATGAGTTGTAATGTATTCTCCCCACAATTTATGTGGTTCAAGAAATTAAGAACAAGTATAATGTTCTCTTTCTTTATCTCAATTGTGGTAAATGTTGGTATGTGGTTTGAGCGTTTTGTAATCATTGTAACCTCGTTACATAGAGATTACTTGCCATCATCATGGACGATGTTCTCTCCAACATTTGTAGATATTGGAATTTTCATTGGAACTATAGGATTCTTTTTTGTGTTATTCTTATTGTATTCAAGAACATTCCCAGTAATTGCACAAGCAGAGGTTAAAACGATTTTGAAATCTTCAGGAGAGCGTTATAAAAATATAAGAGAAAGAGGAGATAGTTTAGCAGGAACAGGTTCTGATGCAAGAACATCCGGTATTGCATTGTCTAAACCTTCACTTAAATCTAAAGAGTCTTCTAAAGGAGATAATTCAGATAAGGTAAGTAGTTTACTAGGGAGTATTGGTGCTTTTGATGCTGCGACCCAAACAGCTGACGATTTGAAAAAAGTAAGTGGTATCGGACCAAAAATGGAACAAGTACTTAATAGTATTGGTATTTATACCTTCCTTCAAGTAAGTAAGATGACCAAAAAAGAATACGATTTGTTAGACAGTATTACAGGTTCTTTCCCAGGAAGAGCAGAACGTGATGATTGGTCTGGACAAGCTAAAAAATTAATAAACTAAATATAGTCAATGGAAGCTTCAAAAGTTATTCACGCTATTTATACTGATGATGATGTATTAATGTCGGCTGTTAAAAAGGTTAAGGCAGAAAGACATCATATTGAGGAAATATATACACCTTTTCCAGTTCACGGACTAGACAAAGCTATGGGGTTAGAACCAACACGTATTGCTATTACAGCTTTTATATACGGTTTGATTGGTTTAACTGTATCCGTATTAATGATGAATTTCATCATGATAGAAGACTGGCCTCAAAACATTGGTGGAAAGCCGAGTTTTAGTTATATAGAAAACATGCCGGCTTTTGTGCCAATTATGTTTGAGCTTACCGTGTTTTTTGCAGCGCATTTAATGGTAATTACTTTTTACTTACGTAGTAGAATGTGGCCTTTTAAAAATGCTGAAAACCCTGACCCAAGAACGACTGATGATCACTTTTTAATGGAAATAGCAATTCATGGAAACGAAAAAGAGCTAGAAAGTTTACTCGCAGAAACTGGAGCAGTAGAAATTAATTTAGTTGATAAAGCCCATTAATAATACATATGAAAAGCTTAATTAAAATATTAGTAATAGCAGTTGTTTTAGTTGCTGTATCATGTAAAAAAGATACGGCACCAAATTATCAGTTCATGCCAAACATGTATGAATCGGTAGGATATAAAACGTATGGTGAAGCTGCATTTCAAAATGGGATTGAAGCACAAATACCTGCTCAAGGTTCTATACCTCGAGGTTACGTGCCTTTCGATATTGAAAATTCTACTGCAGGATACGAGTTAGCAAAAGCGACTTTATTAAGTCCTTTAGATTCAACTAAAGTAGAATTAAATAGAGGAAAAGAGTTGTATGATATTTACTGTGGAATTTGTCACGGTAATAAGGGTAAAGGACAAGGTAAGTTAGTGCAGCGCGAAAAAATACTTGGTATTCCAAGTTATGATGATGTTGGTAGAGCTATAAACGAAGGGAGTATTTATCATACTATTTACTACGGAAAAAATGCTATGGGTTCTTATGCTAACCAATTGAATGAAGAAGAACGTTGGCAAGTAGTATCGTATGTATTAAAATTGAAAGTAGATTTAGAAAAGTAAGATTGATAAGATTATTATAGATATGTATACATTTTCAAATAAATTAAAGACATTTTCTTTTATTCTAATGATTTTAGGAGCATTAGGTGTGGGATATGGTTTTATGACATCTCATAAATCTTTAGATGAAGTAAAAACAATGCTTGCTGAAGAGGCAACTGGTCATGGTGGTGGACACGGAGAAGATGCTTCACACGCTGTTTCAGATTCGGATCATGCTCAGGCTGAAGAAGCTCATGAAGAAACGTCGCATGGTGAAGAAACTCATGCAGAAAATGCGCATCATGGTGATGCTCACGCAGAACACGTGCAACATCAATTAGCAAACAGACCTTGGTCTGCACTTTACGTAGCAGCATTTTTCTTTATGATGATTGCTTTAGGCGTTTTAGCTTTTTATGCGATTCAAATTGCATCACAAGCAGGATGGTCGCCAGTTCTATTTAGAGTTATGGAAGGTATTACAGCATATTTACTTCCGGGTGCTTTAATTGTAATGGCCATCGCTGTAGGTTCTCATTATTTAGGTCATGATAGTATCTTCATGTGGATGAACCCGGATGTTATAAATCCAGAAAGCGAACATTACGATAAACTAATTGATGGAAAATCTTCATTTTTAAATTTACCTTGGTTTATTATAAGAGGATTAATTTTTATTGCCGGTTGGAGCGCATATCGTCACTTCTCGCGTAAATTCTCTATCGCTCAAGATACAGCAGAAGATCAAAGTAATTTCAAAAAATCATTTCGTATTTCGGCAGGATTCTTAGTATTCTTTATTTATACAGAATCTATGATGTCTTGGGATTGGATTATGAGTGTAGATCCACACTGGTTTTCTACATTATTTGGTTGGTATGTGTTTGCTAGTATGTTTGTAAGTGGTATTACTGTTATAGCTTTAATTACTATTTATCTAAAATCTAGAAATTTCCTTGAATTTGTAAACGAAAATCATTTACATGATGTGGCTAAATTTATGTTCGCTTTTAGTATTTTTTGGACATATTTATGGTTCTCACAATTTATGTTAATCTGGTATTCTAATATTCCTGAAGAGGTAACCTATTTTGTAACACGTTTCCAAGATTATAAATTACCATTCTTAGGTATGGTGGTTATGAATTTTGTATTCCCAATACTGATGTTAATGAATGCTGATTACAAACGAATTCCTTGGTTTGTAGTTATGTCAGGTTTAGTCATCTTATTTGGACACTATATTGATATATTTAATATGATTATGCCTGCTACTGTTGGAGACAGATGGTTTATCGGCATACCAGAAATAAGTTCAGTTCTACTGTTCGCCGGGTTATTTATATTTGTTGTGTTTACGGCTTTAACAAAAGCACCATTACTTGTAAAAGGATATCCTTTTAGAAAAGAGAGTGAAGAATTTCATTATTAATAAGTTATAAATAAAGACGAACGACACCAATGACTGCGTTATTAACAATTATAGTTTTAGTATTTATTTTAATTGCCATTTGGCAAATGGTTAAGATTTTCGATTTAGCTCAAGCTAAAAACGAAAACACTACCGCTGGGGTTGCTACCGATAAGGATAATACAATGAATGGTTATTTAATGATGGGCTTTTTAGCATTCATCTACATTATAACTATTGTATGTTTTGTTAAATATGGTGATTTACCGTTAATGTCCAATTCAGCTTCAGAGCATGGTCAAACTATTGATAGTTTAATGGTAATTACCATGATAGTTATCTTTTTTGTTCAGACTGTAACTCAATTTTTATTGCACTATTTCGCTTTTAAGTATAAAGGTGAAAAAGGTAAAAAAGCTTTATTTTTTGCAGATAATAATAAGCTAGAAGCCATTTGGACTATAATACCAGTTATTGTTTTGGCTGGTTTAATTATTTATGGCTTAAACGCGTGGATTACCATTATGGGTGTTGACGAAAGTGAGGATCCGTTAATAGTGGAATTGTATGCACAGCAGTTTAACTGGAAAGCGAGATATGGTGGTGCAGATAATACTTTGGGTAAAGCTAACGTGCGTTTAATTGATATTGACCGTGCTAATATTTTAGGTTTAGATGAATCTGATCTTAGCGCGCAAGATGATGTCATTACTACAGAATTACATTTACCGGTTGGAAGACCAGTATTATTCAAAATGCGTTCTCAAGATGTTTTACATTCCGCATACATGCCTCATTTTAGAGCTCAAATGAATTGTGTGCCAGGAATGATTACACAATTTGGTTTTACACCAACAGTTACTACGGCTGACATGCGTGAAACACCTCAAATGCAAGAAAAGATTACAAGAATTAATAAAATTAGAGTTGAAAAAAGCGAAAAGCTCTTGGCTAAAGGTGAAGAGGCTTTAGAACGTTATGAATTTGACTATTTGTTATTGTGTAACAAGATTTGTGGAAAATCGCACTACAATATGCAAATGAAAATTGTTGTAGAAACTCAAGAAGAATATGATGCTTGGGTAAAAGAGCAAAAGGAATTTAAAAATTCGCTAATTAATTAATAAAAAAGAAAAAACGATATAAGATTATGTCAGCACACGCAGATACTCACGCTACCGACGACGACCACGGACATCATCATAAAGAAACGTTTGTAACTAAATATATATTTAGTCAAGACCATAAAATGATTGCTAAGCAGTATCTGGTTACAGGTACTATTATGGGGGTTATAGGTGTTTTAATGTCTATGATGATGCGTATGCAAATAGCATGGCCAGAAGAACCTAATGTGCTTTTTGAGGCATTATTAGGCAAATGGGCACCAGATGGTGTTATGGATGCGGATATTTATTTGGCATTGGTTACTATTCATGGAACTATAATGGTATTCTTTGTATTAACAGCTGGATTGAGTGGTACTTTTAGTAACCTATTGATTCCGTTGCAAATTGGTGCACGAGATATGGCGTCAGGTTTCTTAAATATGGTTTCTTATTGGTTATTCTTTTTGTCAAGTGTAATCATGGTTATTTCCTTATTTGTTGAGGCAGGTCCTGCGGCAGCTGGATGGACAATCTATCCACCATTAAGTGCTCTTCCAATGGCACAAGGTGGTTCTGGTATGGGTATGACCCTATGGTTAGTATCTATGGCTATATTTATCGCTTCTTCTTTATTAGGATCTCTTAATTATATTGTTACCGTAATTAACTTACGTACAAAAGGGATGTCTATGACAAGATTACCTTTAACAATATGGGCGTTTTTTGTAACGGCCATCATAGGTGTTATTTCATTCCCAGTATTATTGTCTGCAGCGTTATTGCTAATCATGGATAGAAGTTTTGGAACATCATTCTTTTTATCTGACATATTTATTCAAGGAGAAGTGCTACATTATCAAGGAGGTTCACCAGTATTATTTGAACATTTATTTTGGTTTTTGGGACACCCAGAGGTCTATATCGTAATATTACCAGCGATGGGGTTAGTGTCTGAGATTTTAGCGTCTAATTCTCGTAAGCCCGTATTCGGCTATCGAGCTATGATCGCATCTATTTTAGCTATTGCATTCCTTTCAACAATTGTTTGGGGTCATCATATGTTTATTTCAGGAATGAATCCGTTCTTAGGCTCTGTGTTTACTTTTACAACTTTATTGATTGCTATTCCATCAGCAGTGAAAGCATTCAACTGGATAACTACACTTTGGAAGGGTAATTTACAGATGAATCCTGCCATGTTGTTCTCAATTGGTTTTGTGTCAACATTTATTACAGGTGGTTTAACAGGGATTATTTTAGGTGATAGTGCATTAGATATTAATGTACATGACACCTATTTTGTAGTGGCTCATTTTCACTTGGTTATGGGTATTTCTGCATTGTACGGTATGTTTGCTGGTATTTATCACTGGTATCCTAAAATGTTTGGACGCATGTTAAACAAAAACTTAGGTTATATACATTTTTGGGTAACAGCTGTCTGTGCTTACGGGGTATTCTTTCCAATGCACTTTATAGGTATGGCAGGCTTGCCACGTCGTTATTATACAAATAGTAATTTCCCATTATTTGATGATTTAGCAAATGTAAATGTCATTATTACTATGTTCGCTTTAATTGGTGGAGTAGTTCAAATAGTATATTTATATAACTTTTTTATTAGTATCTTTTATGGAAAGAAAGCAGTTCAAAACCCATGGAAATCTACTACTCTAGAATGGACAGCACCTGTTGAACACATGCATGGTAACTGGCCTGGCGCTATTCCTCATGTATATCGTTGGCCTTACGATTATAGTAAGCCAGGTTACGATGTAGATTTTGTTCCTCAAAATATTCCGTTAAAAGACGGTGAAGAAGAGTTACAGCACTAAATAGTCAATACATATTTTATAAATAAAGCTCATATATTAAAGATGGGCTTTATCTGTTTATATACGCTCATACAAATACCCGAGGCCCAGATGAGTACAGCTTAAACGTATGGAAAAAACGTGTCGCTTCAATACATGAATATTAAGTGAATCAAGGCATTGAAAGGAATCGATTAAAAAGTATTGGCTATGGCGAAATGCAATCACTCGATGAGTGTGTTAAAGAAGGCATTTGCGATGATAGCGAATATGATATTAACCGTCGCTGCGAGTTTACAATTTTGAATTAATCAACCAATTTATAATCAATTAGATTTTTGAAACGCCTTTCCAATTCGGAAAGGCTTTTTGTTTATATTTGGCATACGTAAAGAAGTTTATGTATTTTTAATATAATATAGAAACCCTTGATAATATGATTAAGTTTTGGATTATAACAATATGTATATTTTTAATTATAACTTACTTTCTTAACAAAGTAATTAATAAATATTTTAAAGGTGATAAAAAAAAGTATGACGGACGATGGAATATATATTATTGGGAAGGTTTAGTTGCCTTAAGTTCTGGATTAACATTTGTGATATTGTTTATTTTGAATTCAACTCATCTTTTATCCATATAAACCTTTAATGAGTTGTCATTCCTGCGAAGGAAGAAATCCATTTTTTTAATTCGAAACGAAATGTCACCTTGAGCATTACTGAAATGAAAAGATATTTTCATTGAAAGTACAAAGCAAAGCTTTAAAATAAGGTATTAAATATGAATGAAAACCTAGATCCGACTGACGAAAATTTTTCACCCGAAGAATTAGATATAGAAAGAAAGTTAAGACCCTTGTCATTTGATGATTTTACGGGTCAGGATCAAGTACTTGAAAACCTTAAAATCTTTGTTCAAGCGGCTAACTTAAGAACAGAAGCTTTAGATCACACGTTGTTTCATGGGCCTCCTGGCTTAGGAAAAACCACCTTAGCTTATATTTTAGCTAACGAATTAACTGTGGGTATCAAAGTAACATCTGGTCCTGTTTTAGACAAACCAGGTGATTTAGCAGGGTTGCTTACAAATTTAGAAGAACGTGATGTTCTGTTTATTGATGAAATTCATCGATTAAGTCCAATAGTTGAGGAGTATTTATACTCAGCAATGGAAGATTATAAAATCGATATCATGATTGAATCTGGGCCAAATGCTCGTTCAGTACAAATCAATTTGAATCCGTTTACTTTAGTTGGCGCAACAACGCGTTCTGGTTTGTTAACGGCACCAATGCGTGCACGTTTTGGTATTCAAAGCAGATTGCAATATTACAAAACCGATTTACTTACAACTATTGTACAACGAAGTGCCGAAATATTAGATGTACCCATTTCAATGGAAGCAGCTATTGAAATTGCAGGCAGAAGTAGAGGCACACCAAGAATAGCGAATGCTTTATTGCGCCGTGTACGCGATTTTGCGCAAATAAAAGGTAATGGAAGTATTGATATTAAAATTGCAAAATATGCTCTAGAAGCCTTAAATGTTGATGCACACGGATTAGATGAAATGGATAATAAAATTTTAACCACGATCATTGAAAAGTTCAAAGGTGGTCCCGTTGGCATTTCTACTATTGCAACAGCGGTAAGTGAAAGTCCTGAAACTATAGAAGAAGTTTACGAGCCCTTTTTAATACAACAAGGTTTTATTATGCGAACTCCACGCGGACGAGAAGTTACAGAACAAGCTTATAAACACTTAGGAAAAGTTAAAGGGCCAACACAAGGTGGACTATTTTAATTATAAAATTTTAGAGTATTAATTTTCAGTTAATTATAACTTGTATTTCATCGGGTTTTATGCAGAACAGCTAAGAATATTGTTTTTCATCAAAATTTTTCTATGGTTTTAAGATTATCGTTTATGTTTGGCTCCATAACATTCAGATTCCCCAATCTATAATCTATCAAAATATGAAAAACCTAAAAAGTTTTACCCTATTAATGGTGTTCGCTTATCTCTCAAGTTCTTGCGCAACTGATCAGGACGACTATGTTCAAACGCCATTGCAGTCTAGTTTAGAAAAGCAAATCATAGAGCTATTTGGTTCTAAAGAATCACTTATACTTCCAGCCTCAAATGATTATAATATTATTCCTAACGATGCAAAAAACAGTATTACTAAAGCAAAAGTTGAATTAGGAAAATTATTATTTCACGAAACGTTTCTTGGTAAAAACCCAAAAATGGATGAAAGTATGAATTCCTATTCATGTGCTAGTTGTCATCATGCTGCAGCTGGTTTTCAAAGCGGCTTATTACAAGGAATTGGTGAAGGCGGTATAGGTTTTGGATTACGCGGTGAAGGTAGACTTAAATCTTCAAGCTATCTAGAAAGAGATTTAGATGTACAACCCATTAAAAGCCCAAGTATATTGAATGTGGCTTATCAAGATGTTATGCTCTGGAATGGTCAATTTGGAGCTGTAGGCTCTAACGCAGGAACAGAAGCAAATTGGACAGTTGGAACACCAAAAGAGAATAATAGTTTAGGTTTTGAGGGTGTTGAAACTCAAGCTATAGCTGGTATAGGTGTACACCGTCAGCTTATAGATGAAGATTTTATTAAAAGTTCATCTTACAAAGCACTATTTGACGTGGCTTTTCCAAATGATACCGAAGATAATTGTTATACAAAGTTAAATGCGGCACTTGCAATAGCTGCTTATGAAAGAACAGTTTTGTCAAATGAAGCACCTTTTCAGTTGTGGTTAAATGGAGATGATTTTGCTATGAGTGATGATGAATTACAAGGGGCTAGATTGTTTTTTGATAAAGGACAATGTTATACTTGTCATTCAGGTCCTGGTTTAAATGGTATGGAGTTTCATGCCTTAGGAATGAATGATTTAGCTGGAGAAAACGTATTAACCGTTATCGATGAAGCGACTAAAAAAGGACGTGGCGGATTTACGGGAAATAGTGAGGATGATTACAAGTTTAAAACACCGCAACTCTATAACTTAAAAGATGTTGATTTTTATGGGCACGGAGGAAGTTTTACATCCGTACGAGACATTATTAGTTATAAAAATGAAGCTGCGCATGAGAATAGTGATGTATCTTCAAATAAATTATCTTCTTTATTTCATCCATTAAATTTAACTGATGAGGAAGTTGATTTAATCGCGTTATTTGTAGAAAACTCACTTTACGATCCAAATTTAAAGCGTTATCAGCCAGTTAGTTTGCCTAGTGGCAATTGTTTTCCTAATGCAGACTCTCAATCATCTATAGATATGGGGTGTAATTAAATGGTGTTAAAAATCATAAAATAAAAACTAAATCGTAGTTTAGGACTTTAAAATTAAGAGTGAAAAATCTAAACTATTCTAATATGATAAAAACCGAAGCCAAACGCCTCGGTTTTTTATCTTGTGGTATAAGTAAAGCTGAGTTTTTAGAAGAAGAAGCCCCTCGTTTAGAGAATTGGTTAAAGAACAATATGCATGGGAAAATGCAATATATGGAGAACCATTTTGACAAGCGTTTAGATCCAACACTTTTAGTTGAGGGCTCTAAAAGTGTCATTTCTTTATTACTTAATTATTTTCCTTCAGAAGAGCAAACCGATAAAACAGCTCCAAAGATTAGTAAGTATGCTTATGGAACCGATTATCATTTTGTTATTAAAGACAAACTGAAACAATTGCTTCATTTTATACAAGATGAAATAGGAGATGTTCATGGTCGTGCTTTTGTAGACTCAGCACCCGTGCTCGATAAAGCGTGGGCCGCCAAATCTGGATTGGGCTGGATTGGGAAGCATAGTAACCTACTAACACAACAAGTAGGCTCTTTCTATTTTATTGCTGAACTCATTGTTGATTTAGACTTAGAATACGATTCCGCAACTACTGATCACTGTGGTTCATGCACAGCTTGTATTGACGCGTGTCCTACCGAAGCGATAACAGAACCTTATGTGGTAGATGGCAGCAAATGCATTTCATACTTTACTATAGAATTAAAAGAAAATATTCCTACTGAGTTTAAAGGTAAAATGGACGATTGGATGTTCGGTTGTGATGTTTGTCAAGATGTTTGTCCTTGGAATCGATTTTCAAAACCGCATAGCCAACCTTTGTTCAATCCACATCCTGAATTATTATCATTGACAAAGAAGGACTGGGAGGAAATTACGGAAGATACTTTCAAAAAAGTATTTAAAAATTCAGCAGTAAAACGCACTAAATTTTCAGGATTAAAAAGAAACATAGATTTTCTAAAATAATCAGCAAGATTCTCTAATTATTAACCCTATTGGAAGTTCTGTAGTTCGAGGTTCAATTAGGATATTATTATTACTTAGAATTAATTTCACTCTTCAAGAATTTTAATAGTTGATTACTCCAATAGTACTTTTTTTAGATCACGTTTATAATTTTTACAATCAAAAAGTGAGCTTTATATAATCGAAAACGTTTTCGATTATATAGTTAGTGATTTGTATAGTATTAATCAGGATTACAATAAAGTTTAATTAATTTAACTCATTAATATATAACCAATTAAGCTAAGTTATGAATAATAAAATTTTAATATGGTCAATAACTGCTGCTTTAGCTGGATTTCTTTTTGGGTTTGATACTGTTGTTATTTCTGGAGCAGATAAAAAATTACAGGCACTTTGGGGTTCTTCTGACGCTTTTCATGGATCTGTTGTTATGGCAATGGCGCTGTGGGGTACCGTTATTGGAGCGTTGTTTGGTGGGATTCCTACCAATAGATTAGGAAGAAAGAAAACGTTAATTTGGATTGGAATCTTTTATTTTATTTCCGCAGTAGGGTCCTCTTTGGTTAATGATCCCTATACTTTTGCTTTTTTTAGATTTCTAGGAGGTGTTGGTGTTGGTGCTTCAACCATAGCTGCACCAGCTTATGTTTCTGAAATTTCTCCCGCTAAAGATAGAGGTAGGTTGGTAGCCTTATACCAGTTTAATATTGTATTAGGGATATTAATAGCCTTTTTATCTAATTATTTACTAAGGAATGTAGGCGAAAATGCATGGCGTTGGATGATAGGCGTTGAAGCATTTCCTGCCCTTATTTACACACTACTCATTTTTACCGTTCCAAAAAGTCCAAGATGGTTAATTTCAAAAAATAGAAATGAGGAAGCTAAAAAAGTTTTAGACCTTATTAATCCAGATGGAGATGCAGAAAAATTAATGCTAGAAATAAAAAAAGAAAGTGAGAGTCATGCCTCTGGCGAAAATATATTCATGAAAAAATACCGTTTTCCCTTGATACTAGCTTTTTTAATAGCCATGTTCAATCAATTCTCAGGTATAAACGCCTTTCTGTATTACGCTCCAAGAATTTTTGAAGAAGCTGGTTTGGGTGAAAGTACGGCTTTATTAAGTAGTATAGGTATTGGTGTAACTAATTTGATGTTCACATTATTAGGTGTTTTCTTAATTGATAGATTAGGCAGAAAAGTATTAATGTACATAGGTTCCATTGGCTATATAATTTCATTAAGCTTGGTTTCAATGGCGTTCTTTTTAGATTGGGGAGGCTTAGCTGTTCCCATATTCTTATTTATGTTTATAGCATCGCATGCCATTGGTCAAGGTGCTATAATTTGGGTGTTTATTTCCGAAATTTTCCCAAACCATTTAAGGGCAAGTGGTCAATCCTTCGGGACATCTACACATTGGGTTTTGGCCGCCATTATACCTTCTTTAGTACCGTTGCTTTTTTCAACTATTGGTGCAGGAGTGGTTTTTATGATATTCGCTATTATGATGGTTTTCCAACTGTTATTTGTAATTTTTATGATGCCAGAAACAAAAGGAATTTCACTTGAAGAATTAAGTAAAAAATTAACACGAGATGAAAAATAAAAAACCATACTATATATTATTTGTTTTTTTGGTAGCCTTCTTTTTTGTGACTTCAATAAGTTGTAAAAAAAACATAAAAAAAAATGATACCGAATCAATAGCTTCATTTGAAGAGAATAGGGAAGAAGTTTTATACAGACCTAATTTTCATTTTACGCCAAAAGCTAATTGGATGAATGACCCCAATGGGATGTTTTATTTAAATGGCAAATATCATTTGTATTTTCAATATTTTCCTGATGGTAATGTTTGGGGACCAATGCATTGGGGGCATGCCATTAGTGAAAATATGATTACTTGGGAAGAACAGCCTATTGCACTTTATCCAGATGATTTAGGTCTTATTTTTTCGGGAAGTGCTGTAGTGGATAAAAATAACACCTCCGGATTTGGAAAAGATGGTATTTCTCCAATAGTTGCTATTTATACGTATCATAATATGAAGGGGGAAAAAGATGGTGATATAGACTTTCAAACTCAAGCCATTGCGTATTCATTGGATGAAGGGATGACGTGGACTAAACACGATAAAAACCCAGTAATCTCTAACCCAGGAATTAAAGATTTTAGAGATCCAAAGGTGACCTGGGATGATAAAACTAACAAATGGATTATGGCTTTGGCAGCCGGTGATAGGGTTATGTTTTACAGTTCAACCAATTTAAAAGGTTGGAATTTAGAATCTGAGTTTGGAAAAGCTATTGGGCAACATGGTGGTTTATGGGAATGCCCAGATTTATTTCCTATAAAAATTAACGGAACTGATAAAACAAAATGGGTGTTAATTGTAAGTATAAACCCAGCTGCGCCAAATGGAGGTAGTGGTACACAATATTTTATCGGAGATTTTGATGGTAACAAATTCACACTTGATGTTGATTTTAATACACAATTACAGACACAAAAAGCTGCATGGTTAGATTTTGGTAGAGACAATTATGCTGGTGTAACGTGGTCCAATATTCCGAAAGAAGATGGGCGAAAATTATTTATTGGTTGGATGTCTAATTGGGAATATGCTAGAGATGTGCCAACAGAAACTTGGCGCAGTGCAATGACCGTTTCTAGAGAGCTCAAACTTAAAAAAATGGGAGACAAATATGTATTGGTTTCTAATCCTATTACAGAGCTTTATAAATTTGTTTCTAAAACCATTATTAAGGATACCTTGGTTGTAGACAAACAGAAAACAATTATTTCTAGAAACGAAGTAGATTTATCTCGTTTAAGTGTGGAACTTGAAATTAATAATTTAACAGAAAATAAATATACATTTCTATTTCATAATAAATTTGGAGACAGTCTTTCATTTGGTTTAGATAATATTGAAAAGAACTACTTTGTGAATAGGCAAAAATCAGGAAAGGTTGATTTTTCAGATAAATTTGCGAATATTATATCAGAAGCAAAGAAAATAAGCCCATCTAATACTTTAAGAGTACGTGCCCTTATAGATAAAACCTCAATAGAGGTTTTTTATAATGAAGGAGAAACTATAATGACTGAGATTTTTTTTCCTAACGAGCCGTTTGAGACTTTATCGATGGAGACTTCAGATGAACAGTTTGTAATGGAAAATATAAAAATTGAAGAATTTAAGTTTGAATAACCCGATTTAAAGATGTCAAATATTGTTTGTTTTGGTGAAGTTTTGTGGGATGTTTTTTCAACGTATAAAAAAATTGGAGGGGCCCCACTTAATGTGGCTTTAAGGCTTAATTCTTTTAATGATAATGTAACCATGATAAGTTGTGTTGGTGATGATGCAAATGGTAAAGCGTTATTAGTGTATGCAGAAAAAGAAGGGTTGGATAATTCACATATTCAAATTAATAAAGAATTTAAGACGAGTGAAGTTATAGTAAGTTTGGACAATACAGGCTCTGCTAGTTATAAAATAGAATTTCCTTGTGCATGGGATTACATAGTTATTAATGATCCGATTTTGGATTCTGTCAAAAGCGCTGATGCTTTTATATTTGGCAGTTTGATTGCAAGAAATAATATCTCGTATAACACCTTATTAGAACTTTTGGATGGTGCTTTATTTAAAGTGTTTGATGTGAATTTAAGATCACCACATTATACAATAGGCATTTTGAAAGAGCTAATGGAGAGGGCTGATTTTATTAAGTTTAATGATGATGAACTATTTGAAATTTCTAGAAACCTAGGTTTTAACTCGGATGATTTGCAAAAGAACATTGAGTTTATTTCCAAAAAAACAAAAACAGATACCATTTGCGTAACCAGAGGAGGAAATGGAGCGATATTATATATAGATGAAACTTTTTATAATAACACAGGTTACAAGGTTCTTGTTGCAGATACAGTTGGTGCTGGCGATTCTTTTTTAGCATCATTAATACATAAATTACTTAAAAGAGAAACACCCCAAAACGCTATTGATTTTGCTTGTGCTGCAGGTGCTTTAGTAGCGTCAAATTTTGGAGCCTATCCTAAAATATCCAATAAAGCAATATTTGAATTAATTAAAGGCTCAGGTTAAAATTTAAATTTTAAAAGATTAGGTAGATTTTCTAATCACTAGCGCAGTATCAATAACAACTTTTTGATATTCAACATTAATGTTTTTGTGTTTGTATTCGATTTCTTGAAATAGAATTTCAGTTGATTTCTCACCCATCTTGTATGCGTTTTGTTCAATTGTAGAGAGTGAAGGTGAAATTACAGATGACATAAACCAATTACTAAAACCACACAGTGCTATCTTTTCTGGGATAGCGATCTTTTTTTGATTAAAATAATTTATAGCTCCAATAGCAATAAGGTCATTAACTGCAAATATGGCATCAACATGGTCTCCATGATCTTCAATTAGTTTTTTAGCACTATTGTAACCATCTTCAAAATCTAAGTTGGTATTGCATATATAAACTAATGATGGGTCGTAGGGAATATCATTATCTATTAAAGCCTTTTTATAACCTAAGAACCGATCAATTGAATTTTGAGGGTTGAGATCTCCTCTAAAATGAGAAATACGCTTGTAGCCCTTTTTTATAAGATATGTAACAGCATCGTAAGCAGCTTTTCTATCATCAATGATAACTTTAGAGCAGTTAATGGTTTTTGCGATTTTATCAAAAAGCACTAAAGGCACCTTATAATCTAAAATCTTTTGTAAATGTTTAAAGTCTCTCGTCCTATTTGATAATGAAATTAAAATTCCATCAACACCTTTATTTAAAAGTAAATCTACTTGCTTTTTTTCGAGTTCGTAATTTTCATTAGATTGCATTATAATAACCATATAATCTCTGTTCTCGGCTTCTTTTAAAACGGCATCAATAACGGTTGAAAAAAAATAGTGAACCATGGTGGGTATTATAACACCTATAGTTTTAGATGTTTGTGAGCGTAAACCAACAGCAAAAGAATTTGGTACATAATTTAATTCATACGCTAGTTTTTTTACTAAAGCTTTAGTTTTTTTACTTACATCAGGATAATCTTTAAGAGCCTTGGAAACTGTTGTGATTGATAACCCTAACTGATCTGCTATATCTTTTAATATTACGGGCTTCATTATTGTTTAGTTGAAAAGTAAAGAAACTAATTATATCAAGAAATTTACGATATTTATTACTCTATATTTAATTTATACTAAAATATTTTTTCTTTTTTTATCTACACCTTTAATTTTTAGATATTTTATTAGTGTAATAAATACTCAAGGATTTATTTTAGTACCAATAGTTTAAATTTATTCATTTTAGCTTAGAACATTATATTACTTTTTATATTACTAATATAAATGAGTTTTAAGCTGATTAGATTTTTGATTATTTTTTTTGCAGCAATTTATTTTTACAAAAAACGGAATTATCATCTTTAAAGAAATGACTTAAAAATACTGATTTAGTAAAAGATTATGATTTAGTAAATTTAACATATCTATATTGTATAAGTGCCAATTTCACTAGCGTTTAATTGGTGTATTGTTAAAATCGAAAACGTTTTCGTGATTTTTTTGAGTGTTTAACCATTGTTTTTTTTTGATTGTTTGTTAAATAAATGTAAACTTACCCTTATGTTTTTCGCCAAGGAATCTGATTGACTTAAATTATTTAGTGCATTTTTTTTTAATTTTAACAAAATGTTTGAATTCTTTCACTGAATAAATATAGACATTAATCAATTATGAATTTTTTATTTTGGCATATCATAATAATTAAACAATTAATTTTAACCAGTAATTAAAACTACTTTTCTGAAAAAAAGTAACTAAACTAAATTTTAATTAAACTCAAACAAATGAAAAACAAATTACTCAAAAAGCTATTGCTTCCTTTTGCTTTATTGCTAGGAAGCTTTATTTATGCTCAAACCGTAACGGGGACTGTAAGTGACGCTTCAGGGCCACTGCCCGGTGTTAATGTATTAGTAAAAGGTACTGCAGTAGGGTCGGTTACAGATTTCGATGGGAATTTTCAAGTTAGTGCCAATAATGGAGACACTTTAGTGTTCTCATACATAGGTTACTTGACTCAGGAAGTTCTAGTAAGTGAATCAACAATGAACATTACTCTTGAAGACGATGCTGCTCAACTTAATGAAGTAGTGATAGTTGGTTATGGTAGTACAACTAGGAAAGAGGTTACAACTGCTGTTACTAGCGTTGGAGCAGAAGATTTTAATAAAGGTGTTATTAGTGATGCCACACAGCTATTACAAGGTAAGGTTGCTGGTCTTACGGTTTACAATAAAGGGGGTAACCCAAACTCAAGCGCAACAATTCGTTTGAGAGGTATTTCTACTGTAGGTGGTAATACAGAGCCACTAGTAGTAATTGACGGTGTTTTAGGACAGTCGCTGAGCAATGTTGATCCAGCAGATATTGAAAATATCACAGTTTTAAAAGATGGTTCAGCAGCAGCTATATATGGTACTCGTGGATCGAGTGGTGTAATTTTAGTAACAACGAAGTCAGGTAAAAATGGTCAGCCATTTAGTGTTTCTT
This sequence comes from uncultured Algibacter sp., assembly GCF_905480415.1. Lineage (GTDB taxonomy): Bacteria > Bacteroidota > Bacteroidia > Flavobacteriales > Flavobacteriaceae > Algibacter_B. The sequence goes on from NZ_CAJQQI010000060.1 coordinate 25,604, forward strand.
ACAATGGGCAATTTTCTACTGCATCTATATCAAATCAAATTGATCTTATGGGTAGACAAGAGTTTTTAGCAACAGGAGGTACTGATCTTGGAGCTGATACGGATTGGAGAGATGAAGTTACTCGTACAGCTGTATCTAAAATACATAATATTTCAGCAGTCGGGGGAACAGATAAAGCAAATTACCGTGTATCTGTTAATTTAAGAGATGCTGAAGGGATTTTAATTAATTCAGGTTTTAATCAAGTAAATGCTAGAGCTAAACTATCAGGTAAAATGTTAAATGATAAATTGAAGATTAGTTTCAATACCTCATTAACTCAACGCGATAGTGATTTCGGGTTTAACGAAGCCTTGCGTTATGCATCAGTATATAATCCAACTGCTCCTGTATTAGGTTCAGATGCGCCTTTTGCATTTAATGGTGATCAGTTTGGTGGCTATTTTGAAACCTTAGGTTTATTTGATAGTTTTAATCCTGTATCAATTGCTGAACAAAACAAAAATTATGGTTCTAGAACTATAATCAACTATAGTTTAGATTTTAGATACTCTTTTACAGATGATTTATCGGCTAATTTAATGGTTGGTGAGCAAATAGAAAAGAATACAAATAGACAATATTATCCTGTAACTTCTTTTTTCAGAGGAAATGCTGTAAGTCCTTTTAGAAAAGGTAGAGCAGATTTCTATAACAACGAAATTAGAAACAAAACGTTTGAGTTATTTGGTACATATAATAAATCAGTGAATGATTCATTTAGTTTCAAATTTACAGGAGGATATTCTTGGCAAGAAACTGACTTTAACGAATACTATTTGCAAATTGGAGATTTTCCTCCTGGTGTAAATTTTGATTTTAGTGATAATATCGAGATTTCTCAAGATTTATTGGAATCAGGTCGTATTATAGCTAATAGTGGTCGTAATGATGATGATAGAATTATTGCCTTTTTTGCTAGAGCAAATGCTACAATAAGCGATGCTATTTATGTGAATGCTTCAATTAGAAGAGAAGGATCAAGTAGATTCGGTGATGACGAACAATGGGGTATTTTTCCTTCAGCTGCGATAGGAGCCGATTTGAATAAGTTTTTAGAATTAGATAATGTAAACTTATTGAAAGCAAGATTAGGTTATGGTGTTACAGGTGCAATCCCTCCTGGTGTTGGTTTGTCTCAAACAACTTTCGGAGTTAGTAATGGTGGAAGCGGTTTCGGTTCTTCAAGTACTGGTTTAGGTAGTAGAGCTCCAAACCCTGGATTAAAATGGGAGGAAAAAAGAGAATTAAATTTAGGTTTTGAATATGAAACAGACCGTCTGTCTGCTACATTAGACTTATATAATAGAGATATTGTAGATTTTATTACAAATCAAAATATCGATGCAGCTGCTAATGATGGGTTTACTAGCCAATTCCAAAACGGAGGTGAATTAAATACCAAAGGTATAGAGTTGAGTTTAAATTATGATTTTGTTAATAATGATAAGCTTACTTATAATTCTGGAATCATATTTTCATCTTACAAAACGATTCTTGAAAAGAATACAGGTGGAGATAGAACTACAGCAAATTTAGGAGCGCCAGGTCAAAACAGTACCAATGTTATTTTGGTGAAAGAAGGTCAAGAAGTTGGTCAAATATGGGGTCCTGTATTTTCTGGAGAAGTTGATGCTAATGGAACGCCAATATTGGTTGATGTAAATGGTGATGGTAATTTGGTTACAGATCAAGGTAGTGCTCTGAATGACGATGTTGATTTTAAGGTATTAGGTAAAGGTATTCCTGATTTTGAATTAAGTTGGACACATTCAGTAAAGTATGGTAACTGGGATGCTAATGTATTGTTTAGAGGTGCATTTGGACACAGTTTAGTTAATACGTTCCGTGCGTTTTATGAGCCAAGAATTGGTTCTCAATCATCTTACAACTTTGTAAATACAGAATTAGCTAGGAATGATATTAAAACAGCTCAATTTAGTTCTTACTACGTTGAAAAAGCTGATTTCTTTAGATTAGATAACCTATCTATTGGTTATAATTTCGATATCAAAAATGAGTATATTCAAAATATGAGAATATCATTAACGGGTCAAAATTTATTTACAATTACCGATTATACTGGATCTGATCCAGAACCAGCTTTACAAGATTTTGGTGCTGTAGATAACGGTGGAGATTTAGGATCGGCAAATGTATTAGCTCCTGGTGTTGATAGACGATATAATTATTTTCAGTCTAGAACAATTACTTTAGGATTAAATATTAACTTTTAATTAAAAAAAAACAATAAAATGAATCGTTTTATAAAATTAACATTCTTAAGTAGTATGCTGGTTATGGCATATTCTTGTACAGATCTAGATGAGGTCTTAGAAGATGAATTAACTACTGAGTTTTCGGATGATGGTGTTACTGTAGTAGAAGGTGCTACCGATGGTGGAATTCTTCCTTCAGGAGCATTGACGCCTTCTTATGACAGACTTAGAAATGGATCTGCAGGGCATGGTAGCTATTATTCTGCTCAAGAAGTTTCATCAGATGAAATGACCTTAGGTCAAAAAGGTGGTGACTGGTTTGATGGTGGTATATGGTTGCGTATGCACAGACATACTTTTGATGCCTCGAATGGTACGTTTAACAATATCTGGAATGATGCTTACGGAGGTATTGGTGAAGTGAATTTAGCTTTAAATGGCGGTTCTTTATCACCTGCCGAAATGGCACAGGCTAAAACAATTAGAGCTTTCTTTTACTGGAGATTGTTAGACAACTTCGGTAATGTGAAAATAATTACAGCCCCAGGTGGTGATGCGCCACAAACGGATAGTCAAGCAGCTTTTAACTTTGTTGAAAGTGAATTGTTAAGTGTATTAGGAATTAGTGAAGTTACAGCTAGTTTAGATTTATCTGGTAGTTCTTTAGGTACTGCCGCTGAACCATATTTAGTGAATCAATTTGGAGCACTAGGTTTATTAGCTAAACTATATTTAAATGCAGAAGTATATACAGGAACGCCACATTATCAAGAGGCTGACTGGGCTGCTACTTATATTATAGACAATGGTCCTTACCAGTTATGTGCTGATGGTTGTACTGTTATTAACTTGGCACAACGACCAGCGGTGGCTTCTGATCCTGATAACTTAGAAGGTTATGCTGCGATATTTGCTCCAAATAATCAATTCAACCCTGAAATGATTTGGTCTATACGTTACGATGCTGTTTCTGCTGGGGGAATGAATTTCTCTCAAATGAATTTTCATTACAGTACTCAGTTAACATATGCTTTAGACGCACAGCCATGGAATGGGTATCAAGTTGTTGAAGAGTTTTATAATAGTTATGATGATGCTGATGCCAGAAAAGTAGCAAACTTCTTATCAGGACCACAGTTGGATTTTGGTGGTAATGCTTTACTAGATTTTGCTGCAGATGATGATAATCTTCAACTGAATTACACGCCGAACATTAGTGAGTTAGAGCCAAATTCTGTTAGAGAAAGTGGTGTTCGTGGTAAGAAATTTAGCTTCCAATTATTTGGTAGACCGGAAATGAATAATGACTACCCAATTTTTAGATTAGGTCAAGTACATTTAATACGTGCTGAGGCAAAAGCCAGAGCTGCAGGTAATTGGAGTTTAGCTGAGCCAGATGTTACTGCTTTAAGAGCAAGAGTTGGTTTAGGCCCATTAGGATCAATCACAGCAGATACTTTCTTAGCTGAAAGAGGAAGAGAGATGTTTATGGAATCTTCTCGTAGAACTGATTTAATCCGTTTTGGTAAATTCGGAGGTTCTTGGTGGGAAAAAACAAATTCTGATTCGTTTAGAACTTTGTTTCCAATACCTCTAGAGCAAATTAATGCTTCAAGTGGTAGTCTAAGTCAGAATCCAGGTTATTAATTTGAATTAAGTTTTTTTATTAAAGGGTTGTTCTTAGGAACAACCTTTTTTTTTGTATTATGCACTAATGAAATATATTTTACCTTTTCTACTATTTCTACTAATTTCCTGTTCTACTAAAGAAGAACAAAAGAAAACCCTATTTGTTTTAAATGATAGTGATAATGGTATGTCATTTGAAAATGCATTGATATACGACGAAGCTTTTAATCCTTATGTATATCGCAATTTTTATAATGGAGGTGGTGTTGCTATAGGAGATGTCAATAATGATGGACTCGAAGATATTTATTTTACCGGTAACATGGTTGATAATAAGCTATTTCTGAATAAGGGGAATTGGAAGTTTGAGGATATTACAGCTAAAGCAGGTGTTTCCTGTTCCAATGTTTGGTCCAGTGGAGCCATATTTGCAGATATAAATGGTGATGGTTTGTTGGATTTATATGTTTGTAAGGCAGGTAAGCCTGGCGGAGAAAATAGGCACAATGAACTTTTTATTAATAATGGAGATCTTACATTTACTGAATGTTCTAGACAGTTTGGTTTAGATATTACAGGTTTATCTGTGCATGCGGCATTCTTCGATTATGATAAAGATGGAGACCTGGATGCTTATCTTTTAAATAACTCAATAAAATCGATAGGAGCTTTTGATCTTATTAAGGATCAACGATTGATTCCGAATACTTCCGGAAGTGGTAATAAATTCCTAAGAAATGACTCTGGTAAATTTATCGATATAACCGAAGAGGCTGGGATTTTTTCAAGTAAAATTGGTTTTGGTTTAGGTATTACTTTAGGTGATTTTAATGATGATAACTGGACTGATATATTTATTTCGAATGATTTTTTTGAAAAAGACTACCTATATATTAATGATAGGAAAGGAGGGTTTTCTGAACAAATTGAAGAATATTTTCAATCTATATCTATGGGTTCAATGGGAGCGGATTTGGCAGATTTAGACAATGACCTTAAAACGGATTTAATGGTTACTGAAATGCTACCAGAAACTGACGAACGCCAAAAAACAAAAACTATTTTTGAGTCTTGGGACAAACATCAATTAGCTGTAAAACAGGGGTATTATAATCAATTTTCTAGAAATACTCTTCAAAGAAATTTAGGTAATGGAAACTTTATTGAATTAGGACGCCAAGCCAATGTTTCGGCAACTGAATGGAGTTGGAGTACACTGTTATTTGATATGGATAATGATGGCTATAAAGATATATTTGTTAGTAATGGTATTTATAAAGATTTGTTAGATCGAGATTACCTTACTTACGAAGCTAATGATGAAACTATTAGGAGTAGAATAAATAGTAGCGAAAAGGAAGTCATAAAGAAGTTAATCGATGCAATGCCATCGAAAGCTGTTCCTAACGCTGTTTTCCGTAATTTAGGTGGTTTTAATTTTGAAAATAAAAGTAAAGACTGGGGTTTAGATAAGCCAAGTTTTAGCAATGGGAGCGCATACGTTGATCTTGACAACGATGGAGACTTAGATATTGTAGTTAATAATGTAAACATGCCTTCTTTTATTTACGAAAACAAAACAGACACACTAAAACATCGAAGTGTCATACTAAAATTTGTGCAAAAAGACAAGAATGTTTTTGGTATCGGAACTAAGGCAACAATACAATATGCCAATAATAAAAAGAGCTACGGTGAAAACTATAATTCTAGAGGGTTTCAAAGTAGTGTTGCAAACGGATTGCATTTTGGTGTTGGTGATTCGGAATATATAGATTCTCTCTTTATTACATGGCCTAATGGAAAAACATTGACAATGTCAAATTTAAGAACGAATGAAACGTATTCCATTGAACAACCTAAAGTGCTAGATAGTATTCATGAGGTTAAAGTAAAGAAATTAGAAAAACAGATACTTGAAGAGATAAGTCCTTTGTTTGATTTTGCTCATGAAGAAAATAGTTATATCGATTTTAACAAAGAACGCTTGTTAACACAGATGTATAGTAATGAAGGCCCTTGTATTGCAGTAGGGGATATTAATAATGATAATAGCATGGATTATTTTGTTGGTGGTGCTAAAAATCAATCTGGTACTTTATTTATTTCAAGTGCATTTGGTTTTAGTGAAATCACGAAACCATTTATAGATGATATAAATTCTGAAGATACAGATGCTGTTTTTTTTGATGGAGATAATGATGGAGATCTAGATTTATATGTTTGTCATGGGGGTAGGGCATTTTCTCAATATTCAATTGCTTTAAACGATTCATATTACATTAATAATAATGGAACATTTGAAAAATTACCGAAAGCAATATCCTTACCGAAAACAATAAGTTCATCAGTAGTTAAACCAGCCGATTATGATAATGATGGTGATCTAGATTTATTTGTTGGAGAACGTTATAAAACAAATCTGTATGGAAAGCCATGTTCTGGATATCTATTAGAAAATGATGGAAATGGTAACTTTAAGTATATGAAGAATGATACCATGGAAAATATTGGTATGATTAAGAATGCAAGTTGGGTAGACATTAATAACGATGGTTGGCAAGATCTAATAGTTTCTGGAGAATGGATGCCTATTAAAATTTTTATCAATGAGAATAGGGAATTAGTTGATAAAACTAATATTTATCAAATGGAAAACACGTGTGGGCTTTGGTCTGCTATGGAAATGATAGATGTTGATCATGATGGGGACTTAGATATTATAGCCGGAAATAAGGGATTGAATAATTTCTTTGAATCAGATATGAGAATGTATATTTATGATTTCGACAACAATGGTTTTGAAGAGCAACTTATTTGCAAGAAAAAAGGTGATAAATACTACCCGATAGTAGATAAAGATGAGCTAATTTCACAAATACCATCGTTGAAAAAGAAATTGCTGTACTATAAAGATTATGCTCAAGCTAGTATTGAATCTATTTTATCGAAAGAACTTCTCGATCAAGCTTATTTTGTTGACTTAAAAATGTTAAAAAGCACTATATTTTTGAATGAAAATAATAAATTTGTTTCGCAAAAGTTACCAAGTGAATTGCAATATTCGCCTATCTATGCGATTACAGCCAATGATATAAATAAAGATGGAAATACAGACTTATTTTTCGGAGGCAATCAGTATTTAGTAAAACCAAGGTTTGGTCGATATGATGCCTCTATGGGATGGGTTTTATATGGCTCAAAAGAAGAAAGCATATCAACATCAAAACCAGTTCCTTTAAATATTAAAGGGCAAATAAGAGGTCTTAACTGGGTAAAACATAATAATATCAAACTATTAATTGCAACTATAAATAATGAAAAAACAAGTTTCTATAGTATTAAAGAATAGCGTAAAATTTTTGATAATATTTTTTTTATTAATACAGCTGAGCTGTAATAAATCTGAATATACTAAGCTTGTAAATAATGAAATGGCGAAAAATATTGTGAATGATTCGCTCATTTTTGGAATGACATTTGGTCAAACAAGAAAATTGTTTTTCGATCAATGTTGGAAGCTAAACAATCAAAAAATAATCAATCAAGGATCCTCAAATAATTTTGTTGAATATCAATTGCCTAAGAAAAAAGGAGATAGTCTAAATAGCCCAATTACATTGCTATTTTATGGGATATTTAATAAGGAAAAAATCATGACAGGAATGGATATGAAATTTCGTTATGTAGCTTGGTCACTTTGGAACAAATCGTTACAATCAGATAAGTTAGTACCGGTGGTTAAGGATAGTCTAAAAACTTGGTTTCCTGGTAATGATTTTATAGTAATACCAGCTAAGAAAACCAAGGGAGAAATACATGTTAAAATAGATGGAAATCGACGGATTTTAATAGAACCTATTACAGATAGCAGAACAGTTGATGTTAGAATTGATGATTTAAGGTATGTGCTTGATAAAATAAACTGATGAAAGGAAAATTGATGAATTACGTTAAATTAATAGCAGTCTTATTACCGTTTTTTATGGTTTCCTGTAAAAAACATAATGAGCCTACCATAAAAAATTTCGAATTATTAGACAAATCAATTACGGGTATTGACTTTTCAAATGACCTATCATACGATAATGATTTTAACGTATATAAGTACCGCAATTTTTACAATGGTGGAGGTGTCTCAGTTGGCGATGTAAACAATGATAATTTATTAGATATATATTTTACATCTAACCAAAATCAGAACAAACTATTTCTCAACAAAGGTGATTTTAAATTTATAGATATTACTGATACGGCTGGTGTAAGTGGTGAGAAACCATGGTCAACTGGTGTTACAATGGTTGATATTAATGGAGATGGACTTTTAGATATTTATGTATGTAATTCTGGTGATTTAAAAGGAGAGAACAAACAGAATGAGCTCTTTATTAATAATGGAGATTTAACTTTCACCGAAAAGGCAGAAGAATATAACTTAGGAGATAAAGGATTCTCAACACATGCTTCATTTTTTGATTTTGATAAAGATGGTGATTTAGATGTTTATATCTTGAATAATTCTTATCAAGCCATTGGGAGTTTTGATTTACGGAGAAATGAAAGACCAAATAGAGATTTACTAGGTGGTGATAAATTAATGGAGAATGTAGATGGGAAATTTATAGATGTTAGTGAAAAAGCAGGTATTTATGGCAGTGTTGTTGGTTTTGGTCTGGGAGTTACAATAGGAGATATAAATAATGATGGCTGGGAAGATATTTATGTTTCTAATGATTTTTTCGAAAGAGACTATTTATATATCAATAATCATAATGGCACATTTTCAGAGAAATTTGAAGATCAAATAACGGCTACAAGTGGCGCTTCTATGGGTGCCGATATGGCAGATATAAATAATGACGGCTATAATGATATTTTTGTCACGGAGATGCTACCGTCTGATTATGAGCGTTTAAAGACAGTTACGACTTTTGAAGATTGGAATAAGTATCAACTAAAAGTGAATAATGGATACTACCATCAATTTACAAGAAATACATTTCAATTAAATAACAAGAATAATTCTTTCAGTGAGATTGGAAGGTTAAGTGGAGTAGAAGCTTCGGATTGGAGTTGGGGAGCTTTGATTTTTGATATGGATAATGATGGTTTAAAAGATCTTTTTATTTCAAATGGTATCTATAGAGATTTAACCAATCAAGATTATCTTCAATACATATCGAATGAAGAAGTTTCAAAGTCAATGATGATAAATAATGTAGTTGATTACGCTAAACTCATTGAAATCATTCCTTCAAATAAAATAAAAAATCACGCCTACCAAAACTTGGGAGGTTTGAAGTTTAAAGATTACAAAGAATCAGGTTTGCAAACCGAAAGTTTTTCAAATGGCGCTGCATACGCCGATTTAGATAATGATGGCGATTTAGATTTAGTTGTAAATAATCTAAACATGAATGCTTTTGTTTATAAGAACTCCACCACGGAGAATAAAAACAAACCTTATTTAAAGTTTATTCTTAAAGGAGAAAATTTAAATACACAAGCCATCGGTTCGAAAATTGAAATTATTTCAAATAAGCAATCGATAGAAAACCAACCAACAAGAGGGTTTCAATCGAGTGTAGATCCTCGGCCTAATTTTGGTTTAACATCAAATGACCCTGTGACTGTTAAAGTTACATGGCCTTCAGGTAAAACAACTGCTTTAAGCAATGTACAACCAAATCAAACCATCACACTTTCAGAAAGCGATGCGCTACTTACAGAAGTAATCGATGAAGTTAATCAACATGCCTTATTTAAAAAAAATCACGAAATTTTGAATTTTGTGCACAAAGAAAATAATTTTATTGATTTTAATCGAGATAGGTTATTACATCATATGTGCAGTACTGAAGGGCCAAAAATGTCAATGGCAGATATTAATAATGACGGAAAGCAAGATTTATTTATTGGAGGCTCAAAAGGGTCATCAGCAACCATCTTACATGGTAAAGACAGTGGTTTTGTGATTGATAAAACAAAAGATTTTCAAAAAAACATCAATTCTGAAGATATGGCGAGCCTTTTCTTTGACGCAGATAATGATAATGATTTAGATCTATATGTTTGTAGTGGCGGCGTAGAATTTTCACAATATTCATCTGATTTTTTAGATAGACTTTATCTCAACGATGGTAAAGGCAATTTTACCCTTTCAGACCAAAGATTGCCTGTAAAAGGATCAATGCATAGTACATCAACGGTAATATCTTCAGATATAGATAATGATGGCGATTTAGATTTGTTTGTTGGTGAGCGCGTTGTGCCTTTAAAGTATGGGGTCAAGTGTTCTGGTTTTATCTTAGAGAATGATGGTAATGGAAACTTTACGGATGTTACTGAAACTAAGGCGAACAATTTAAAAAATATTGGTATGATTACCGATGCGATATTTAATGATTTGGATGCAGATGGAGATGATGATTTGTTAATTGTAGGAGAGTTTATGGGTATTGAAATCTTTATTAACCAAGGCGGGATTTTTACTAGAAGAGAGGAAGGTCAAGTAAAAGACTTAAAAGGGTGGTGGAACACGATACATAAAGTTGATTTAGACAATGATGGTGATTTTGATTTTATTGTTGGAAACCATGGATTAAATAGTAGATTCAGAGCAAGTCCTGAAAAGCCAATTACACTCTTTTCAAGCGATTTTGATAAAAATGGTTTTATAGATCCGGTTTTGGCTTTTAGAGCATCTAATGGAAAAGATTATCCTTATGCCTTACGCCATAATTTAATTGATCAAATGAAAGGGTTAAAGAAAAAATTTCCAAATTATGAATCCTTTAAAGACGCTAGTATGGATGTCATTTTTGCTAAAAATGATTTAGACGTTTCTAATCAATTAAAAGTAACAATATTATCCTCGATAGTTTTAATAAATAAAGGAAATTTAGAATTTGATGTCTTAGAACTTCCAATCGAAGCACAATTTTCTTCTATTTATGCAATTAATACAGACGATTTTGATAAGGATGGAGATCAAGATATTGTTCTAGGAGGTAACTTATTTAATGTAAAACCAGAAGTAGGGAGATATGATGCCTCATATGGCGTTTATTTAGAAAATAAAGGTAATATGAAGTTTAAAAGCCATAAGAATGGTAATGGATTTTTCCTTAAAGGAGAGGTTCGTGATATCATAGTGCATGAACAAAAGCTCATCGTTGCTAGAAATAGTGATTCGTTAGCAATATTCAAATATTAAGAAATGAAACATGTAATAAAATTTGTAATTGTAGCGCTAGTATTTTTTTCGGGCTGTAAAGAGAAAAAAGAGATTAATGTAAAACGAGCTGCTATATTTTTTGATGAAGTTCCTTCAGAATTAAGTGGGATTGATTTTTCAAATAACTTATTCCATAGCGATGACTTGAATATTATGGAGTACCTATACTATTACAATGGAGGAGGTGTCGCCATAGGAGATATTAATAATGATGGGCTTGACGATATTTACTTATCCGCTAATCAAAAGTCTGACAAGTTGTACCTCAATTTAGGAAACCTAAAGTTTAAAGATATTACGGAAGAAGCAGGAATACAGATGGATTCTACATGGTCATCAGGTGTAACAATGGAAGATGTTAATAATGATGGGTTTTTAGATATTTATGTGTCAAAAGTTGGAAATTATAAAGTTCTAAAAGCACACAATTTATTATATATTAATAAAGGAGATAATTCGTTTACAGAATCTTCTAAAGTTTATGGAATAGATTTTTCAGGTCTATCGACACAAGCTTCCTTTTTTGATTATGATAACGATGGTGATATGGATATGTACTTAATGAATCACTCCGTTCACACACCTAGAAGTTATGGAAGTATAGATAGACGTAAAATTAAAGATTCACTTTCAGGAGATAAGTTATATGAAAATAGATTAGATCAAAATCAAATAAAATTTGTTGATGTTACCGAAGCTTCTGGGATATACAGTAGCGCCCTTGGTTATGGATTAGCTTTAACAACTTCTGACGTAAATAATGATGGTTTAATTGATATTTATGTAGGTAATGACTTTCATGAAAATGATTATTTATATATCAATCAAGGAAATAAAACTTTTAAAGAATCTGGAGTAGATTATTTGAGCCATACTTCCAGGTTTACCATGGGACTTGATATTGCCGATATTAATAATGATCAACAGTTGGATATTTTTTCACTAGACATGATGCCATTTGATCATGAGATATTTTTAAAATCGGGCGGTGAAGATTCAGATAAGGTGAGTCAAATCAAGGAAAACTTTGGTTTTAGAAAGCAATACGCTAGAAATACATTACAGTTAAATCAGCAAAATAAAGCGTTTACTGATATCGCATTAATGACGAATACATACGCGACAGATTGGAGTTGGTCGGCTTTGATTCAAGATTATGACAATGATGGCCATAACGATATTTATGTCACCAATGGTATTTATAAAAGGCCGAATGATCTTGATTATATTAATTATTTAAGTAATGTCAACTTTTCAAAATATAACCAATCACAACAAAACGACTTAGAAGAAAGTATCATTAAACAAATACCAACGATTAAAATTCCAAATGTAGTATTTCGAAATAAAGGGGACTTAGAATTCGAGATGCTTACGGATAAAGCCGGCTCTAACCCATCTTACTCGAATGGTTCAGCGTATAGTGATTTAGATAATGATGGTGATTTAGATATAGTGGTCAACACAATCAATCAAACAGCTTTATTATTAGAGAATAAAAGTACAGATACAATAAACAACAATTATATATCCTTCACTCTAAAAGGTGATAGTATTTATAAAAATACGACTGGTGCAAAGCTATATATATATGCAGATAATATGGTAAAATATAATGAGCTAAATGTAACAAGAGGCTTTCAGTCGTCATCAACACATAAGATTCATTTTGGCATTGGAAAAACACAAAAGATTGATAGTGTAAAAGTCCAATGGCTAGATGGAACGTTTCAAATTATAAAAGGAGTATCGGTTAATCAACATCATGTTCTTACAAGAGACAACTCTGCACAAAAGTCAATAAAATTGACCGTAAGCGATGATAAAAATTTTTTTAGAACTTTTCCATTTTCCCATCTTGAGAACAATTATGTAGATTACGAAAAAGAACCATTAATGCCTGAGAAACTATCAACAGAAGGGCCAGCACTTGTAAAAGCTGATTTTAATGGTGATGGGTTAGAAGATATTTTTATAGGCGGGGCAAAACATCAATCATCTGAACTTTTTCTAAGAAAAGGTGATGGAACATATTTTAATAAAAGAGAGAATGATTTCAATAAAGATGTTATTTATGAAGATGTCGATGTTACAGCATTTGATTTAGAAAAAGATGGTGACCTCGATTTATATGTTATGAGTGGGGGTAATGAAAGTGTGGAAGGTGATCCGTATTTAGAAGATCGTGTTTATATAAATGATGGCAATGCCAATTTTCGTCGTTTAATTGCTCCACTCATTAAAACGAATGGCGGTAGTGTTTCTTCTGGAGATTTTGATGGCGATGGTTTTGATGATTTGTTTATAGGTAATAGATCAATGTCTAGAGGCTATGGTTTATCTCCATATAGTTTTATTTTAAAAAATAGTGGTAAAGGAAGTTTTGAAATTGTTAAGAAAGTAAGATTGGGTATGGTGACAGACAGTCAATGGACAGATCTTAATAATGATAAAAAATTAGAATTAGTGGTAGTAGGCGACTATATGCCCATAACAGTATATAGTTATCAACGAGATTCAACATTTGTAAATGACACAAAGAAATATGGATTAGATCAAACGCAAGGTATGTGGAACAGTGTTTTGGTAGCAGATATTGATGGTAATGGAGAAAAAGATATTATAGCTGGTAATGCTGGTTTGAACTTTAAATTTAAGGCATCTAAAGAACGACCTGTAAAAATTTATATTGATGATTTTGATGATAATGGACAGGTTGACCCTATTATTTTTTACGATTTTTTTGGTAATAATGTGCCATTCGCATCAAAAAATAAGTTAATGGATCAAATGCCCTCACTAAAGAAGAAATTTTTAAGCTATTCAAAATTTTCAAAGATTGCGAGTATTGAAGACCTCACAGGTAAGCCTGAGAAAGACATTCTTGAAATAAAAAAAATAGTTGAATTGCGATCCATGATGTATATGAATGTCGGTAACAAAACACAAGAAATACCATTACCAAATCAAGCTCAAATGAGTAGTATTGAGGATGTATTATTGGATACAACTGATAATAAGCAGCGAATTATTTTTGTTGGTAATTATTTAGATTATACTGCAGAACTTGGTGAAAGTAATGGGAATTCTGGTGGGGTCATTTCATTTTCTAATAAATTTGATTCTTACCATGATTTACCTTTACCAAGAAATTTAAATGCCAGAAAAATTATCAAAATAAGCGAAAATGAATTTTTAGTTGTTGCAAATAATGACAAAACGTATATTTTCACCCTTACTAACGATTAAAGTATTAAACAGATGAAGAGAATTATGAAGTATATTTTATTTGGAATGGTACTAAGCTGTCTCCTAGTTTTGACAGGATGTAAGCAGAATAATGCTTATAAAGAACAACTTCAAGACCCTGAACTTTTTCACTCTGCAATGAGTAATTTAACGGATGTAATTGTATATGATATATTTTCACCCCCAGTTGCATCGCGGGTTTATATGTATCCGAGTGTAGCTGCTTTTTCAATAATACAAAAGGCCTACCCAGATAAATATAATAGTTTAGAAGGTCAACTAACAGATTTAAATGCTATACCAAAACCAAATAATGAGGATGTTGATTTCCATCTAGCTTCTATTCATGCATTTACTGTGGTTGGAAAACACTTCATTTTTTCTGAACAAAAAGTAACGGATTTTCAAAATGAAACTTATAAAAAATTAATTGATAGCGGATTGCCTAAAAAAACAAAAAAAGCATCAATTGAATATGGTGAGGTGGTTGCAAAACATATTTTGGAATGGGCCAAAGGAGATTTATATAATCAAACTCGAACTTATCCTAAATACACAATCCTTGAGGATGATAAATATTGGAAACCTACACCTCCAGATTATATGGATGGGATTGAACCACATTGGAATAAAATAAGAACGTTAGTTCTGGATTCAGCAAATCAATATGTTCCAGCACCTCCAATTGAAATAGATTTAACTGATGGCAGTGCATTCAAAAAACAACTGATGGAAGTTTATAGAAAAGGGCAAGGTAGAGATCAAGAAAGTAAAGATATTGCTAGTTTTTGGGATTGTAACCCTTATGTTTCGCATCATCGAGGACATGCTATGTTTGCTACAAAGAAGATAACACCAGGTGGACATTGGATAGGGATTACTAAAATTGCTACAAAGAAATCAAATAGTTCTTTTGATGAAACGGTTAATGCTTATACACATGTTAGTGTCGCGCTTTTTGATGGCTTTATAAGTTGTTGGGATGAAAAGTGGAGAAGCCTAGTGGTTAGGCCAGAAACGTTAATCAATCAATATATTGATGAACAATGGGTCCCATTATTGCAAACACCTCCTTTTCCAGAATATACTAGTGGTCATTCAGTAATATCAAGAGCTGCTGCTGTAATATTAACGAATTTATACGGAGATGATTTTGGTTTCTTAGATACAACAGAAATGGAATATGGATTACCAGCAAGGAGTTTTAATTCATTTTATCATGCTTCTGAAGAAGCGGCAGTCTCTAGGCTTTATGGAGGAATACATTATCGAATGGCTATTGATGAAGGTGTGACTCAAGGACAAAAAGTTGGAGAATTTATAGTTCAAAAAATGCAGACTAAAAAATAGCTTTAGTATATTATATTTTCTTATTTCCCAAGAATAACTTTTAATAGTTCAAAAAGCTTTTTTAAATAATAATTACAAGTTATAATTCATGTTTTTTGGTATTTGATGGATAGTATTTATACTTTCTGTTAACAAAACGCATTGTTTTTTCTAATTCGAAAACGATTTCGATTAAAGAATTCGCGTTTTGTGACTTGAAAATTGTAAAATATCTTAATAATAATGAAATTGTTGAGATTTGTTTAAAGACTGAGTTTTTTCATGCGATTCAAAATGAACAGGTTTGTATTAATTTTTTTAGCAATTATCTGCGTACTAGATATTATAAATAATAAGGCATAGTGCTTTTACAACTTAAAATAAAATGTCAAAAATGAAACCAACTAAACCAAGATTATCTTTTTGGCAAATATTTAATATGAATGTTGGATTCCTGGGAATTCAATATAGTTTTGGGTTGCAGCAAACTGCAATAAATCCGATATTTTTATATTTAGGTGCTCCAGAAGACATGTTGCCAATTTTGAATATTGCAGGTCCAGTTACAGGGTTAATAATTCAACCAATAATTGGAGCGATGTCAGACAAAACATGGTCTAACCGATGGGGTAGAAGAAAGCCTTATTTTTTAATTGGTGCTTTATTAGGGAGTTTGTGTTTATTCGCATTTCCACATAGCCCAATACTTTGGTTTGCTGTGGGATTACTTTGGATTCTCGATGTTGGTAACAATATGGCAATGGAACCTTACCGTGCTTTTGTTGGAGATAAATTACCCGAAAAACAATTAAGTTTGGGGTATCAAATGCAAAGCTTATTCGTTGGTGCAGGTATTTTATTAGCTAATGGATCTATAGTTTTGTTTCAATATTGGTTTGGTGGAGAATCTGTTGAAGAAGTAGGTGTTATTCCACAATGGTTGTATTATTCATTCTATATTGGTGCATTCTTA
Source organism: uncultured Algibacter sp. (assembly GCF_905480415.1). Taxonomy (GTDB): domain Bacteria; phylum Bacteroidota; class Bacteroidia; order Flavobacteriales; family Flavobacteriaceae; genus Algibacter_B. The sequence goes on from NZ_CAJQQI010000060.1 coordinate 42,279, forward strand.
TCTTTAACTACCATTTTATGGTCAGTTTTTAAAACTCCTGAAATCCCGCCTTCCACTCAAGAGCTCGAAGAAATAAATACAATTAAGAGTATGCCCTTTAATAAACGTATTTCTCAACCTTTTCAAGAAATAGTGCAAGCTATAAAAGAGATGCCGAAATTTATGTGGAAAATTAGTGCTGTATATTTATTTCAATGGTATGCACTATTTATCTATTGGCAGTTTACTACACCTCTATTCAAATTAACCTTAGGTTTTTCAACATCTGAAGCTGCATCACAAGCTGCTAAAATGAGTTTAACCTATAATATAGTCACAATGGTAGTCGCCTTAGCTTTAGTTCCTTTAACGCTCCGGTTTGGTGGCAAAAAAGTCTATGCAATCAGTTTAATAGGTACGGCTATTGCCTTATTTACAATACCTTATATTTCAGACCCTGTTATGGTCCTTGTGCCTATGGTGCTATTTGGAATTGGATGGGCCGCAATGATGGGGATTCCTTATACCATGGTTTCAAAAATTGTGCCTCAAGATCGCAGAGGAGTATATATGGGTATTTTAAATATGATGATTGTAATTCCTATGTTTATTCAAACGCTAACATTTGGGCCAATATATAAATATGTACTTGGTGGTAATGCCATAAATGCAATGTTATTTGCTGGGTTGTTTTTTGCTATATCTGCTTTTTTAGCTTTTCGATTAAATGAAAACAAAGCTATCGAAGATAACGATTAGCCAGTATTTTTAGGAAAGGCACACTAATATATTTTACACTCGAAGAAAATGAAAAACTTAGGCATTAAAATCTCCATCTATCTTAACTATTTTGTTTTTGCAATACTTTTAAATAGTGTTGGTATTGTAATTGAAAAATCTATTGATGTATACAAAGTAACGGAATCTCAAGCATCTACTTTAGAGGCCTTTAAAGATTTACCAATAGCCATCGTTTCTTTTATAATTGCATCTTTTCTACCGCGTTTTGGTTACAAAAAAGCCATGTTAGTAGCATTAGTTATTGTGTTTTTTGGTTGTGTACAAATTATTTTAGGTAATTCATTCTTTTATACCAAAGTACTTTTTTTAACTATTGGAGTTAGTTTTGCCTTAATAAAATTATCAGTCTATTCCCTTATTGGAATTTTAACCAATTCAAGAAAAGAACATGCCGCTTTAATGAGTTCTATAGAAGGGTTCTTTATGGTAGGAATTGCTTTGGCCTATTTTTTATTCCCAGCTTTTTATTCTTCTGATGAAAATTCTTGGTTAAATGTATACTACCTTTTATGCGGTCTGATTTTAGTTTCGTTTCTTTTTCTGCTTTTCTCTAAAATTACTTATCAAGTTGAAGCCATAAGTACTAGTTTGAAAGAAGACTTGAAAGAATCTCTTAAATTAATGGTTGTTCCGTTAGTTATGGTTTTTATCATTTCAGCTTTTTTGTTTGTAATGATAGAGCAGGGAATTATGACATGGTTGCCAACCTTCAATAAAAAAATATTCAATTTTAATTCAGTATTAAGTGTTCAAATGGCAAGTATATTAGCCCTTTCTCTTGCTCTTGGAAGATTCGTTGCGGGATTTCTTACCAAATACATAAATTGGGTTTACCTCGTTATTATATGTGTTATTGTTTCTGGCAGCATTTTAGTTTATGTTTTACCCCAATTACAGGGAGACATTGAATCTATTGGAGAAATTTCAAGCTTATCCCAAGTGCCACTATTAGGATTTATTTTACCACTAATAGGATTATTTATTGCGCCAATTTATCCGCTTTTGAATTCTACAGTGTTAAGCTCCTTACCTAAGAGTTTACATTCACCTATGTCTGGTTTAATAATTATTTTTTCTGCATTAGGAGGTACAATAGGTTCAAGAATAGTTGGTGAATTATTTGAAAATATAGGTGGTGCCAGTGCGTTTTACTTTTTGCTAATCCCAATGGGTTTGTTGATTATTTTTGTTTTATTAATCGACCGTATGTCTAAAAATCAAGAAGTAGCGCAATGATTTTTTTTAATTTAAATATTGAAGCTACACTTCAAAAGTTATTATTGCAGGAAGACACAGATGGTGATAAAAGAATAACCATTGAAGATAAAGGCCCCAAAGCATTTGAAATAACATCAAGTAAACGAGAACCTTATATGGTAAAAGGAACTTACCATCTCTCAAATTTATTACAAGAATTAGTCATTGCAAAAAACAAAGGAAAAACTACTGCACAAATTCCTTTAAAAGGCATTGAAGAACCACCAGTAGAAAGAGTTTCTAGAATGGTTAAAGATTATTTTTGGAGTGGGCTTACAAGAACAATGGATGAAAAAGGGATTCAAAACCTTATAAACGATTCAAAAAATGAAACCCTTATTTCAAATAAATTAAGAGTTTATATTCCTTTTAATGATAAGATAGCTTTTAAATATTATAGAAATTTAGAAACAGATTTTCCTATCAAAGCCATTAAGCTTCCTAAAAAAATAACACCAAATTTTGTAAAACGCATCAACACAAAACCAGGGATTCTATCACTCAAACTAAAAGAGGATAATGGACAAATTAATGGAATTCCTTTCGTTGTTCCTGGTGGACGTTTTAATGAAATGTATGGTTGGGACAGCTATTTTCAATCTATTGGTTTAATAATAGATGGAAAAATAGAATTAGCAAAAGCTGTTGCTGAACATTTTCAATATGAAATTGAGCACTACGGGAAAATACTTAACGCTAATAGATCTTATTATCTTACGAGAACTCAGCCCCCTTTTTATTCGAGTTTGATTTGTGAAGTTTTTGAGGTTTGTAAAGATAAAAATTGGTTAAAAAGTCATTTAAAAACTGCGATTCATGAATATGAAACTGTTTGGATGGTGGAAGGAAAACGTTTGATAAAAAACGGATTAAATCGTTATTTGGCTGAAGGTATTGGTTTTCCTCCAGAATGTGAAGAAGGGCATTTTGATGCTATTATAAAACCATTTGCAGATGCTGTACAGATATCAATAAATACCTATTTAGAGAAATATCAAAAAGGTGAAATCAAAAACAATCAACTAGATATTTATTTTTTAAATGACAGAAGTGTTCGAGAATCGGGTCATGATACATCCTACAGAATAGATAGTAATTGTGCCGATTTAAACTTAGTTGAGCTAAATGCTTTTTTATATAAATATGAAATAGATTTTGCCAAATTAATTAAAGATGAGTTCGATGATGTTTTCATCATCAATTCTAAAAATTATACAAGTAATTATTGGTTAGAAAAAGCAAGAAATCGTAAAAAGAAAGTAAATGAGTATTTATGGAATGAAAATGATGGACTTTTTTACGACTATAATTTTACAACAAATAAGCAATCAAAATTTGTTTCAGCAACTACTTTTACGCCTTTGTGGAGTAAAATGGCAACCCAAAAACAAGCTGAAGAAATTTTAAAAAACGCATTGCCCTTATTGCTAGAAAAAGGAGGTATTTCGGGAAGCACCCAAGAAAGTAGAGGTGAAATTTCTAATGAACGCCCTGCTCGTCAATGGGATTATCCAAATGGTTGGGCGCCTCATCAAATGCTTATTTGGAAGGGATTATTGAATTATGGCTTTGAAACTGAAACTCAAGAATTAATGTATAGATGGTTGTACATGATTACCAAAAATGCTGTTGATTATAATGGGACCATTCCAGAAAAATATGATGTTGTACAAGCTACACACAAAGTGTTTGCAGAATACGGAAATGTTGGGACGGATTTTGAATATATAACCCAAGAAGGTTTTGGTTGGATGAACGCATCTTATCAATATGGTTTGTCATTATTGACAAAAAACAACATCATGCATTTAAATCAATTAAAAAAACCAGAAGAACTTTTTATCTAAAAAAGATGAAGTAAAGGTTCTTTTTTACACAATTTAAAATATAATAATCATGAAGCATTTTTTGCTTTTTTTAAGTTTATCAGTATCACTTTGTTTACAATCTCAAGATTTTTCAAACTCTCCTTGGCATATAGAGGCCAACAATATTGATCCAAATAATTATTACGGAATTACAGTTGCCAA
>NZ_CAJQQI010000061.1 GCF_905480415.1 uncultured Algibacter sp.
GGAAGTATTTCAATCGAATTTAAAAATAGTTTATTCTATTTTAAAGCGTCTTAAAACTAAATACGTTCAATCCTAGCACCAATAGCACGTAAACGTTCATCAATATTTTCGTAACCACGATCAATCTGTTCAATATTCTGAATAGTTGATGTTCCTTTTGCAGAAAGTGCTGCGATTAATAAGGACACACCAGCACGTATATCTGGCGAAGTCATTGTAGTTGCTTTTAAAGTAGACTTAAAATCATGACCAATAACTGTGGCACGATGCGGGTCACAAAGGATAATTTTAGCCCCCATATCGATTAGTTTATCAACAAAAAACAATCGGCTTTCAAACATTTTTTGGTGTATCAAAACACTGCCTCTTGCTTGCGTTGCAACAACTAAAATAATACTCAATAAATCAGGAGTAAATCCTGGCCAAGGCGCATCAGAAATCGTTAAGATAGATCCATCTATAAAACTTTGAATTTCATAACCATCGGTATGTGCTGGGATATGGATATCATCACCCTGCCTTTCAACAGTAATCCCTAATTTCCTAAATGTTTCAGGAATTAATCCTAAATCATTCCAAGATACATTCGTAATCGTTAATTCACTTTTGGTCATGGCAGCAAGACCAATCCAACTTCCAATTTCAATCATATCAGGAAGCATCGTATGATCGGTACCACCTAAACGATCAACACCATCAATAATTAACATGTTAGAACCAACACCATTAATTTTGGCACCCATTCTATTCAACATTTTACATAATTGCTGTAAATAAGGCTCGCAAGCGGCATTATAAATAGTCGTTTGACCTTCAGCTAAAACCGCGGCCATTAAAATATTGGCTGTACCCGTTACAGATGCTTCTTCAAGCAACATATACGTCCCTTTTAGCTTTTTAGCTTCAACACCATAAAACTGCTCTTCCTTACTATATCCGAATTTGGCACCAAGTTTTATCAAGCCATCAAAATGGGTATCTAAACGACGACGACCAATTTTATCACCTCCTGGCTTAGGAATATATCCCCTACCAAAACGAGCTAATAACGGACCAACAATCATTATAGAACCCCGTAAACCACGACCATCTATCTTAAATTGGTCTGATTCTAGATATTTTAAATCAACTTCATCAGCTTGAAAACTAAAAGAACCTTTACCCAGCTTTTCAACTTTAACTCCAAGCTTTTTTAATAAACTGATTAATTTATTGACATCTACAATATCAGGAATGTTATTAATTGTAACGACTTCTGGGGTTAGCAAAACGGCACATAAAATTTGTAATGCTTCGTTTTTGGCTCCTTGAGGTTGAATACTTCCCTTTAATTGGTGGCCACCTTCAATTTTAAATGTTCCCATGCTTGATTAGTAGCGTTTTCTTTGGCGGTTGGCAGAGTTCTTTTTATGATGCGGTTTCTTGCTCGTATTACTTGAATATTTACCCTTTGTACGCAATAAACTGGTAGAGTCTGATAAATCTTCTTTAGAGTCTTTTAAATTAAGTTTTCCTCCAGAAAGTTCAAAAAGGTGGTCAAAAATTACGGCATCTTCAACCGTATCTTTATTCCAATTTAAAAAACATTTCTTCATGTGGTTCGCAATAGTGTAGGTTAATGCTTTCTTTAGATCACCATCTTCCCATGTATTAGCGACATCAATCATGGTTTTAATATTGTTTCCGTAAAAACGATATTTAGGAAAATTTTGAGGGTACTCTAAAACCTCTGGGCGCTCTTCATAAATTTCCTTGGTAGGAATTTCATATGGAGAATCAGCATCCAATTCAAAATTAGACATGATAAAGAGTTGATCCCATAATTTATGCTGAAAATCCGCAACATCTCTTAAGTGCGGTTGCATATTGCCCATTACTGCAATAATACCTTTTGCCACTTTGTTACGTTCCTCTTTAGTTTCAAGAGTTTTTGCATGATTAATCATCTTTTGCATATGGCGCCCGTATTCCGGAATGATTAAATGTTCACGCTCTGTGTTGTATTCTAAATTATCTATCAAAATAAAATGTGTAGAGTTAAATGTTGTCGCATGTAGTTGTTATGCATGCGCAAAATACAAAAAAAAACTAAAGACTTATGACGCCTTCAACTTTTTCTGCAACTTGCTTATATTTTTCGATTACAGCCTCAGGGTTTTTCATTGTAACATTAATAGAAACACTAGTATATTTCCCTTTTTTCGATTCTTTAGTTTCAATAACAGCGCCTAGGTTATTAAAAATAACACCTATTTGCTTTATCTTTTCTTTATCAGAAAGCACAATAAATTTATACAGATATTCTGCTGGCCAAAGCGCCGTATCATGCAATTGTGCTTTTAATTTATTATAAAACTCTTCAGGGTTTGGAGGTGTGCTCATAAGTATAAAAATAAAATGCAAATATACGGCAGCAAAATACATTTTAAAAATAACACCCATTTATTATTTTGGCGCTTCCCGAAAAAGGGTCGGGCTTTCCACCATGGCTACCTACCGGTGCAGGTCTTTTTCTACTACCTCAAAAAAGAATGCCGATGCAATCCCCAGCGCAACCTACAACCAATAAAAAAGCAACCTAAAATCATAGACCATTTGCAATAGTTTGGCTTCTACTTTTTTATCATCATATAAATTACGATTTTTACATCAAATATTATTGAATTGAGCACTAAAAAAATAGTAATTACTGGAGGTCCTGGTACAGGAAAATCTACACTAGTAAATGAACTTATTAGAAGAGGTCATACCTGTCTTGAAGAAATTTCTAGACAAGTCACCTTAGATGCAAAAGAACAAGGTATAGACCAATTGTTTTTAACAAAGCCTCTACTCTTTAGCGAACTCCTTTTAAAAGGCAGGCAAAAGCAATTTATTGATGCCGATATGCATAAAGACGAAACCGTTTTTTTTGACAGAGGCATTCCTGATATTATAGCTTATATGGACTATATTAATGATACGTATCCTGAAAATTTTGTAGAAGCCTGTAAAAACTCAGCTTACGACCTCGTTTTTATTTTAAAACCTTGGGAAGCTATTTATACCAGCGATAATGAACGGTATGAAAACTTTGATCAAGCTCTAAAAATTCATGACCATTTATTAAACACCTACCAATCTTTCCATTATAAATTAGTGGATGTCCCTTTTGATACTGTTGAAAACCGAACAGATTTTATTCTAAAAACGTTAAGTATGTAACATGGAACACCCAATTAACATACTAGAACGTTATTGGAAATTCACGAGTTTCAGACCAGAACAAGAAGCCATTATAAATGCGGTTATTGATGGGGAAGACACCTTTGTATTACTGCCAACAGGTGGCGGGAAATCCCTGTGTTTTCAAATCCCAGCTTTAGCAAAAGAAGGTATTTGCATTGTTGTTTCTCCGTTAATTGCATTGATGAAAGATCAAGTACAGGCGCTGAATAATAAAGGCATCAAAGCTATGGCTATTACAAGTGGCATAAGTTATAGCCAATTAGATACCCTATTAGATAATTGTATTTACGGAAACTATAAGTTTTTATACCTCTCACCAGAACGCTTACAACAAGAATTAGTACAAGGCCGTATACGGCAAATGAATGTAAATCTAATTGCAGTAGACGAGGCACATTGTATTTCACAATGGGGAAGTGATTTTAGGCCCGCTTACAAAAACATAACAGTATTAAGACAATTACAACCTAGTGTAAATGTTGTCGCACTCACCGCCTCGGCAAAACCAGATGTGGTTCAAGATATTATAAAAGAGCTCGATTTTATAAATCCGAAGATATTTAAGCATTCTTTTTTAAGATCAAATTTAGCCTACATGGTATTTCATGAAAATGATAAATATTATCGTCTTGAAACTATTTTAAAAAAACATACGGCGTCTTCTATCATATATGTAAGAAACAGAAAGCTCACATTAGAGCTGAGTTCCTTTTTAAATTCAAAAAAAATTACAGCTACACATTACCATGGTGGGCTTTCAAATATTGATAAAGATAAAAACATGACCGCTTGGTTAAACAATCAAAACCAAGTTATGGTAGCAACAAATGCCTTTGGTATGGGTATTGATAAACCCGATGTAAAAACGGTTATTCATTTAAATTTACCAGAAAGTATTGAGAGTTATTTTCAAGAAGCCGGAAGGGTTGGAAGAAATGGTGAAAAGGCATTTGCCATTATATTAAAAAACAACAGTGACGAAGCTTTAGTAAAAAACCAGTTTTTAAGTGTTTTACCCACGGTAAATTTGGTAAAACAAGTGTATAGAAAATTATGCAACTATTTTCAAATCTCTTACGGAGAAGGGGTTTATGACACTTTTGATTTTGATTTTAATACCTTCTGTAAGACCTATAAATTTAGTTCAATTTTATGCTATAACTCCCTTTTATTATTAGACAGAAATAGTATTATCACATTATCAAACCAATTTAAAAACAATGTAACCGTTCAATTTATAATATCAAATCAATCGCTTTTCAATTACCTTGAAACTCACAAAAAATATAGTATTATTGTCAAATCCATCTTGCGTCTTTATGGTGGTGTTTTCGATCATATTACTAAAATTGATTTAGTGAAAATCACTAAAAAAGCATCCGTTTCAGAAGGCATATTAATACATACCCTCCAACAGTTAGAACATGATAAAATCATTACTTTAAATTTGGCAAAAACAGATGCACAAATTACTTTTATTGAACCTAGGGAGGATGATAAAACTATTAATAGGATTGCTTTAATCATAGAACAACAAAATAAATTAAAGCAACAACACGTAAAAGCCATGCTTGATTATGTCGAAAATGAATCGGTTTGCAAAAGCATGCAACTACTCGCCTATTTTGGAGAAAAGAATACAGAACCTTGTGGTATTTGCTCTGTTTGTATAAACTTTAAAAAACATAAAAAACCACAAGATCTAAAAAGCATTAAAAAACAAATTATAGAATTATTAGAAAATGGGGATCAATCTTCCAGAGCTTTATTAGCACATCTGGATTGTGAAGAAAAAGACATGAAAACCGTTTTAAAACTATTATTAGAACATCACATTATTACCATTACACCAACAAACACATATAAATTAAGTCATCTATGAGGGATTTGAAAATTGTATTTATGGGCACACCAGATTTTGCAGTTGCCACATTACAAGCATTAGTCGAAAACAACTATACTATTGTTGGTGTTATTACAGCACCAG
>NZ_CAJQQI010000062.1 GCF_905480415.1 uncultured Algibacter sp.
CCAGAGTATTATAAAATTGATGAATGGGATGATGAAGAACGTTCGCCAACTGAAGGTCAAGCAGAATTTATCGTGGCAAAACACCGTAATGGTGGTTTAGAGAGTATACGTTTAAAGTTTATTGGGCACTTAGGTAAGTTCGATAATTTAGATGATTTTGATTCGCCTTTTGAATTTCATTCTAAAATGAATGCAGCAGCTAATGATGATACTTTTAAAACTGATAATTTTAAAGCTAGTCCAGACCAAGCATTCGGCAGTTCGTTTAATGATGATGATGACAATGAAGTACCATTTTAATAAGTCTTTTAGTATCTAATAGTTTTATAAAATTTTTAATCAGGCATATTTTTTGAGTATCTTTCAGCCTATGAAGAATGCCCTATTCATATTAATATTATTCTGTTCTACACATATGTTTGCATCATACATCCTAATTCCAATGGATGTAGATAGTCAAAAAAATCATTTAAAGGCCTACGGAATAACCTACTGGACACTCAAAAAGGAGTTAAAAGTAAAGTGGTTACTCAATTATAAAGGTGGTTCCTTCTTATTGCCTGATACAGAAGCTATCCAAAGGGAATGCCAAATTAGAGGGATTTCGTTTGAAGTGATTTCGAATGCTAAAGCTGAAAGTATTTTAGAAGAAATAGCAAGTCCAAGTCAAAATATGGAAGCTATAGTTTTGGAGAAAGCTCCAAAAATTGCAGTTTATACACCTAATGGAAAACAACCATGGGATGATGCTGTAACTATGGTTTTAAAATATGCTGAGATACCTTATGAAACAGTTTATGATGAAGAAGTTTTAAATGATGGATTGTTGCTTTTCGATTGGTTGCACTTGCATCATGAAGATTTTACTGGTCAATTTGGAAAATTTTATGCACAATATAGAGCCGCCTCATGGTATATTCAAGAGAAAAAAGAGGCTGAAAAATTAGCTCATGACTTAGGTTATAATAAAGTCTCTGAAGAAAAATTAGGTGTTGCCCTAAAAATAAGAGATTATGTAATTGGTGGTGGATTTATGTTTGCGATGTGCAGTGCTACTGACAGTTTTGATATTGCTTTATCTGCAGAAGGCGTTGATATTTGTGAACCTATGTTTGATGGAGATGGTAGTGATGCTGGCTATCAAAATAAAATAGATTACAGCAAAACCTTTGCATTTTCTAATTACATTTTAGAGAGAAATCCAAAAGTCTATGAATTTTCATCAATTGATATGACTAGAAAACGTATGATTTCTAGAACAACAGATTATTTTTCACTTATGGAATTTTCAGCAAAATGGGACCCGATACCCACTATGTTATGTCAAAATCACACGGCATTGGTAAAAGGGTTTATGGGGCAAACCACATCATTTTCCAGAGATCAAATAAAACCTAATGTTTTAGTAATGGGCGAAACGAAATCTAATGGAGAAGCTAAATATATGCATGGTATAAAGGGTAAAGGATTTTTCACCTTCTATGGTGGTCATGACCCCGAGGATTATCAGCATAGGGTTGGAGATGCGAAAACAGAGTTAGATTTGCATCCAACATCACCAGGTTACCGATTAATTTTGAATAATGTTTTGTTTCCTGCAGCTAGAAAGAAGAAACAAAAGACGTAACAAATATTTTTCACGAATATTTTTTCGAATAACAAAAACTTTGAGGTCTAAACATTCTAATCTTAAGAAAGTTTAAAACGTAATTACTTAAAACTTTGAAACACTAGAACGCCCTTTTCATTTTTCTGATGAAAGTGGAAACAAAAAGTCACCTAATAAAGAAATCGTTGTTTTATTAAAGCGTTATAAATCAATTGGTTTATACTTGGGTTTAATCCACAAAAAAATCCGATTCTTGCGAATCGGATTTTTATTAAGCGAATAATATGTTTTACAATAGGCTAAGCGCCTTATTTTACTTTATCAATTACAGCTTTAAAAGCCTCTGGGTTGTTCATAGCTAAATCTGCTAAAACCTTACGGTTTAATTCAACATCGTTAGCTTTTAATTTCCCCATAAATTGAGAATAAGATAAACCATGTTCTCTGGCTCCAGCGTTTATACGCGTAATCCATAATGCACGGAATGTTCTCTTTTTTGCTCTACGGTCTCTATACGAATATTGCATCGCTTTGTCAACCGCATTTTTTGCTACTGTCCAAACGTTTTTACGTCTTCCAAAGTAACCTTTTGCTTGTTTAAGCACCTTTTTTCTTCTGGCTCTTTTAGCTACAGAATTTACTGATCTTGGCATAATCTTAATTGTTTTTTGTAGTAGGCGGTCAATTAATTGACACTTTTAATATTGCCTAACTCCAGGGTTTATAAATTTGTTTTAACCGATTAAAACTTTTGTTACTTTAAACGTAACATGGTTTTAATATTGCTCTCATCTGCTTTATGTACTAAACCATCATGAGTTAACTTAAGCTTACGCTTTTTAGACTTCTTTGTTAAGATGTGACTCTTAAAAGCGTGCTTTCTTTTAATTTTACCAGTACCTGTAAGCTTAAAACGCTTTTTAGCACTAGATTTTGTTTTCATTTTAGGCATTTTCTTTTCCTAGTTTTAATTATTTCGCTTAATTATCTTTAATCCTGAAAATTCAGGTTTTATTTACTTTCTCGGAGAAATAAACATAGTCATACGCTTACCTTCTAAGCGAGGCATTTGCTCCACTTTCCCGTATTCTTCAAGATCTTGTGCTAATCTTAATAGCAAAATCTGACCTTTCTCTTTAAATATGATAGAACGCCCTTTAAAAAACACAAAAGCTTTTAGCTTCGCACCTTCCTTTAAAAACTTCTCAGCATGTTTCTTTTTGAAATCGTAATCATGATCGTCTGTATTTGGACCAAAACGAATTTCTTTAATAGTAACTTTAGTAGCCTTAGACTTTAAAGCCTTATCACGTTTCTTTTGCTCGTAAAGAAACTTTTTATAATCCATAACCTTACAAACAGGAGGATCAGCATTTGGTGAAATCTCTACTAGATCTAACTCTTGCTCGTTAGCTATTCTCATAGCATCACCTTTAGTATAAATACCAATTTCTATATTATCTCCAACAAGACGTACTTGCTGAGCGGTAATTTTAGAGTTAATTTTGTGTTTATCCTCTTGTGAAACCCTTCTAGGTTGATGTCTTCTTCTAATTGCTATGGCCTTATGGTTTTAAATTAAACTTATTATTTCTTAAAACGATTTCAACGTTCTTTTAATATCTTCTTTTATGATTTTAGAGAAGGCTTCAATAGAAATCATTCCTAAATCTGCGCCTCCGTGCTGTCTTACCGTAATTTTATCTTCTTGCTCTTCTTGCTCCCCAATGATAATCATATAAGGGTGTTTTTGCATTTCAGCCTCCCTGATTTTCTTCCCGATAGTTTCATTTCTATGGTCAACGAGGGCGCGAATTTCGTCATTTTCTAGCAAATTTAAAACTTTTTCAGAGTATTTTTCATATTTCTCGCTAATTGATAATATAATAGCTTGAGTTGGCATTAACCAAAGCGGAAAATTACCACCAGTATGCTCCAACAATAATGCCACAAAACGCTCCATACTTCCAAAAGGCGCACGATGTATCATTACCGGTCTGTGAGACTCATTATCACTTCCTTTATAAGTTAAATCAAAACGTTCTGGCAAGTTGTAATCTACCTGAATTGTTCCTAGTTGCCAGCGTCTACCTAGAGCATCCTTTACCATAAAATCCAACTTAGGTCCATAAAACGCAGCCTCTCCAGTTTCAATAACAAAATCTAATCCTTTATCGGTTGCCGCATTAATAATTGCTTGCTCTGCTTTTTCCCAGTTAGCAACATCTCCTATATATTTGTCCGGATTTTCAGGATCTCTTACAGAAACCTGAGCCGTAAAGTTTTCAAAACCTAAAGAACCAAAAACATAAAGCACTAAATCGATAACATCTTTAAACTCCTTATCTAATTGTTCTGGCATACAAAATAAGTGGGCATCATCTTGTGTAAAACCGCGTACACGAGTCAATCCATGTAACTCACCACTTTGCTCATATCTATAAACTGTACCAAATTCAGCATAACGCTTTGGTAAATCTTTATAACTCCATTGTGCACTATTATAAATCTCACAGTGATGAGGACAATTCATGGGTTTCAACAAAAACTCCTCACCATCTTTTGGTGTAAGTATAGGTTGAAAACTATCTTCTCCATATTTCTCATAATGTCCGGAAGTTACATAAAGTTCTTTTTGTCCAATATGAGGTGTAATAACCATTTCATAACCCGCTTTCTTTTGTGCAGCTTTCAAAAAGTTTTCTAAACGCTCGCGTAAAGCAGCGCCTTTTGGTAACCATAGAGGTAAACCTTGTCCCACTTTTTTAGAAAACGTAAAAAGCTCTAACTCTTTTCCAAGTTTTCTATGATCTCGCTTTTTAGCCTCTTCAAGCATTTCTAAATACTCAGTAAGCTCTTTTTGTTTAGGAAAAGAAATACCATAAACACGAGTTAACTGTGGTTTATTTTCATCACCACGCCAGTAAGCACCGGCAACGCTCAAAACTTTAACTGCTTTTATAATCCCTGTATTCGGAATATGTCCACCACGGCATAAATCTGTAAAGGTCGAATGGTCACAGAATGTAATTGTACCATCCTCTAAGTTTTCAATCAGTTCGGTTTTAAACTCATTACCTTTATATAAGGACAACGCATCAGCTTTAGAAACAGCTCTCAAATTAAAATCATGTTTCCCTCTGGCAATCTCTAACATTTTAGTTTCAATAGCCTTAAAGTCTCTTTCCGAAACACTATGCTGACCAAAATCAACATCATAATAAAACCCATTCTCAATTGCAGGACCAATAGTAAGTTTCGCATCAGAGTACAATTCTTCAATTGCCTGAGCTAAAACGTGAGCACTACTATGCCAAAAAGCAGTTTTACCAGCGTCATCTCGCCACGTATATAAAACCAAAGAACCATCGGTGGTCAATGGCGTCTTAGTTTCCAAAATTGTACCATTAAAATTTGCGGAAATCACATTTCTCGCAAACCCCTCACTAATGCTTTTTGCAACATCCATTGGTGTAACGCCTTCGTCAAACGTTTTTACACTGCCGTCCGGTAATGTTATGTGTATCATTAAAATAATTTGAATTAAGTCTACAAAGATAATAGTATAAACAAACCCACACAATATATATAGAGGTATAATATGTATAGGTGTAATTTATTTTATGGCGTTACCCACAAAAGTGGGTCGGGCTATCCATTATATCTTTTGCAAAAAAAGCAAAAGTATGCCATTACTATCCCTAACGCGGGCATATTGGGCAATAGAGTACATTAACAAAACGTTGTTCTATTTGGTAATATGTATACTAGGAATGTTTTAATGGTATATAATAGGTTAGCGTTTGTAAAACAAGTGTACAAGAATAGTAAAAACGCATAGCATTTTTTCGGCTTCAGGTCATTTAGTTTCAAAACCTACCATATAGATATTCGCTTTTGTTCCATTTAAAGAAAAAAAGCAGACTCACTCCATATTTATATTCTTATAAACCTTTGTATATCAGAGGATAAAATAAAAGGATAAAAAAGAATAAAAGAAAGTTTAGGATATGTAGAAATGAGGTGTATATTTGCACCCGCTAAGCAGAATAATACGGATGTATTTAGAGGCAAAGCGACGTTCCTAAAAGCATTGAGAAA
>NZ_CAJQQI010000063.1 GCF_905480415.1 uncultured Algibacter sp.
TATTTAGTCATAAACTCAATTACTAAAAATGCTTCGGATTAATTTTCAAAGCATTTTTTTTTATTATTTTTAAACAAAATATAAATTATGAATTATCGTCAAAATTTATTGGTTTTGGTTTCCCTATTATCTTTTTTGTCAATCCAAGCGCAAGGCTTATTGACCGAAAAAAAGAACTTTACTAAACAGGACACACTAAGAGGCTCAATAACCCCTGAACGCGAATGGTGGGATTTAACTTATTATCACTTGGATATAAAAGTTGATCCTGAAAACAAATTCATATCTGGTAAAAACACGATTCAATACAAAGTTTTAGAGCACGATTCAGTCATGCAAATTGATTTACAGTCCCCTATGAAACTACTAAAAGCAGTTCAAAATGGTAAAGAATTAAAAATTAGACATGACGGTAATGCGCATTTTATTGCATTGGTTGATAATCAAAGCCCAAACGAATTAAATAGTCTAGATGTATACTATGAAGGTCATCCAAAAGAAGCCGTTAGAGCACCATGGGACGGCGGTATTTCTTGGAAAAAAGACAAAAACGATAATCATTTTATCGCATCATCTTGTCAAGGTTTAGGCGCTAGTGTTTGGTGGCCTTGTAAAGACCACATGTATGATGAGGTTGATAGTATGCAAATTAGTGTAAACGTACCAAGTAAATTAATAAATGTTTCCAATGGAAGATTGCGACGTGTTGAGCAAATTGGAGACACAAAAACATACAGTTGGATAGTTAAAAGCCCAATAAATAACTATGGTGTTAATATTAATATTGGAGATTATGCGAATTTCTCCGAGGTATATGATGGACAGGCGGGTAATTTAGATATGGATTATTATGTTTTAAGTTATAATTTAGACAAAGCCAAAGAACAATTTAAACAGGCCCCAATGATGATGAAAGCTTTTGAGCATTGGTTTGGTCAATATCCTTTTTATGTTGATAGTTTTAAACTTGTTGAAGTTCCTTATTTAGGTATGGAACATCAAAGTTCTGTGACTTATGGTAATGGTTATCAAAATGGATATTTAGGAAATGATTTATCTGGAACAGGTTGGGGATTGAAATTTGATTTTATCATTATTCATGAAGCAGGACATGAATGGTTTGCTAATAACATTACGAACAGAGACGCTGCAGACATGTGGATTCATGAAGGGTTTACAGCATATTCTGAAAATTTATATTTAGATTATTACTTTGGAAAAGTAGCTTCAGCAGAATATGTAATAGGAACTCGAAAAAACATTCAAAACGACAGACCATTAATTGGGTTTTACAACGTAAATAAAGAAGGCTCTTCAGACATGTATTATAAAGGTGCTAATATGCTTCATACGCTTAGACAACTTTTAGAAGATGATGAGAAATGGCGAAAAATATTGCGTAAAATGAATGTAGAATTTTATCATCAAACGGTGACGACGCAACAAATAGAAAATTTTCTATCTAAAGAAACTGGTATTGACTTAACAGCATTTTTTAACCAATATTTAAGAACCACAAAAATTCCAACTTTAGAATATTTTATCAAAAATAAAACTTTGAAATACCGTTGGACTCATATCGTCGAGAACTTTGATATGCCAATTCAAATTAAAATCAATACTGATGAAAAATGGTTATTTCCTAAAGCCGAATGGAACACCATATCCTTAGATTCTAAAATCAATACGTTTGAAATTGACACTGATTTTTATGTAGAATCAAAAAAGCAATAAGCTTTGGAAGATTCACCTGAACTTTATTTTGAACATGATACTGATTGGTATGATTGGTTATTGCAAAATCATAACGAAGTAAAAAGTGTTTATCTGATTTTTTATAAACTAGAAATGAATATACCCAGCATGCGATAGAGTGACGCTGTTAAAGTTGCTATTTGTTTTGGCTGGATTGATTCTACGGTAAAAAGTTTAGGTAATGGAAAAAGACGATAATATTTCTGCCCTGGAAACCCGAAAAGCACGTGGAGTGCTCTTAATAAAAAACATGTTGAAGAGTTAACACAGGCCCTTTTAATTCATGACTCTGGTCATAAAATGATATCGCTTGCAAAAAATACAGGTACTTGGGCTGAAATGTACGATGTTGAAAATGGTGTTATCCCCAACGATTTAAAGCAAGCTTTTTATAAAAACAATATATCCTCAGAAAACTACCAAAATTTTGCTCGAGGTTATAAAAAAAAATACTTGTCCTGGCTGCACAGCGCTAAACGCTTAGAAACAAGAAAAAAGCGCATAACTCAAATTATTGAATTATGCGCTAATAACATTAAAAGTAGAGACAATTGGTAACCTAAATACCACTTATAAAACTGCCATATGGGTCTTTAAATTGAACACCTTCTGTAAATCTATGCTTACTTAATTGTTTATATTCTACTAATGCCCAAAGCACAAACTCTTTCACAAAATAACTATCTCCTTTTGATAAGTTAGGTTGATATTCTCCTAATAAATCATCTAAAGGCGTAATGGCATCTAACAAGCTTTTATATTCCTTGTCTCTCAAGTCGTCTAATAGTTCAAACCCGTCTTTTTGATTGAAAAACCAAGATATTGTATCATCATATGGACTTTCTTCCTCTTGTTTTTGTAGTTTACCAATCTTTGGGAAAAATTCAGAAAATAGAGTTTTGACCGCTTCACCAATAAGATTATATGCAACCACATCAGCCCCCTCTTGCTCACCTTCATAAACCAACTCAACCTTTCCTGTAATGGAAGGAATGATTCCAACAAAATCTGATAACCTGAGGGTAGTTTGACCGTCGTCATTTATCAATGTTCTTCGTTCCGCAGTGCTTAATAAATTTTCTAAAGCTGTAATACTTAAACGTGCACTTACACCACTTTTAGCATCAACAAAATCACTTTCACGAGCTTCAAAAACGATTTGCTCTAGTAAATCTCTCGCTAAATCTGGAACTATAACGGATACCTTTTGACTTTCAACCAACTTAGCTTCCTGCTCAGTAATTTGTCTAGCTGTTTCAATATCAGCAGGATAATGTGTCAATATTTGAGAGCCTATTCTATCTTTTAAGGGAGTTACAATACTTCCTCTATTAGTATAATCTTCTGGGTTCGCAGTAAACAGAAATTGAATATCAAGAGGTAATCGCAACTTAAAACCTCTAATTTGAATATCGCCTTCTTGTAAAATATTAAATAATGCTACTTGAATTCTAGCTTGTAAATCTGGTAATTCATTGATTACAAAAATGCAACGATTTGCTCTAGGTATCATTCCATAGTGGATCACACGATCATCAGCATAACTTAATTTCAAATTTGCTGCTTTTATGGGATCTACATCACCAATAATATCCGCTACAGTCACATCTGGTGTTGCTAGTTTTTCAGCAAAACGTTCACTTCTATGCAACCAATAAATAGGTGTATTATCTCCCTTTTCTTTTATCAATTCTAAAGCGTGTCTAGAAATAGGATTAAAAGGATCATCATTAATTTCAGAACCTTCTACCACAGGAATATACTCATCCAATAAATTCAACATTAAACGTGCTAAACGCGTTTTTGCTTGTCCTCGTAAGCCTAATAAGTTAATATTATGCCTTGATAAAATCGCTCGCTCTAATTCTGGAATTACTGTGTTTTCATAACCATGAACACCTTCAAAAGTAGTTTCTTTATTTTTTATTTTATTAATTAGATTATCGCGTAGTTCATCTTTTATAGATTTTGATTGATAACCCACCTTTATTAAATCTCCTAAAGTCTTGATATTTTCTATTTTCATATTATCCTTTAATTCTTTTTTTTCTATTTGTTTCATAATCCTCAAAAATCATTTCCCCTAAACCTTTAAGCCCTGTATAAAACGCTTTGCCTTGATTTGCATAAGTAAACTCTCTTACAAACTGCATTAAATAGGAGTCTTGAGCAATCATAAATGTTGTAATTGGTATATGCAATCGCCTTGCTTGTTGTGCCATAGCATAACACTTATTTACAATATGCGTATCTAATCCGTTACTGTTTTTATAATACTGTCCGTCGGGTAATCGCAAGCAACTTGGTTTTCCATCGGTAATCATAAAAATTTGTTTATTGGTATTTCGCTTGCGTCTTAACAAGTCCATTGCCAATTGTAAACCAGCGACAGTATTGGTATGATACGGACCAACTTTTAAGTATGGTAAATCTTTAATCTCAATTTGCCAAGCATCATTACCAAATACTAAAATATCCAAAGTGTCTTTTGGGTAACGGGTTGTAATTAATTCTGCTAACGCCATAGCTACTCGTTTTGCAGGGGTAATTCTATCTTCGCCATACAAAATCATACTATGGCTAATGTCTATCATAAGCACAGTGCTCATTTGAGATTTATGAAGTGTTTCTTCAACAACCAAATCATCTTCTGAAAGCATGAAATCTGAAATACCGTGATTAATTTGCGCATTTTTTAAACTTTCAGTCATAGACACTTTATCTAAAGCATCACCAAATTGATAGTTTCTAAAATCACCTGTATGCTCATCCCCCATTCCGGGGCTTTTACTTCTATGATTGCCTTGTCCGCTGCGTTTAATTTTCCCGAAAATGTGATCTAAAGCTTGTTGGCGAATGGCACGTTCCGTTTTTGCAGTTATAGCTAATGAACCATTTCCATCAGGATCAATTTCTTCTCGCAAATACCCTTTCTCTTTTAGGTCTTCAATAAAATCTTCAATTGAATATTCGGCTGTGGTAAGTTTGTATTCTTTATCTAATTCTCGCAACCAATCTATAGCTTCATCAAAATCTCCTGACGTGTGTGTAATTAATTCCTTAAAAACTTCGAAGAGTTTATCAAAAGGCGATTGATAAGGCGCTTCGTATTGTTTGAACACGAAGCCTTTTTTAAAAGTTTTGTCGTTTTTCATAGCAGTATAAAAATACTCTATTTTTAAAGAAAACGACGGCCTTTATAATCAGATTTATCTATAGTTTAAAATGAAATTTGAATAAAGGTTATTCTACTCGTTTTAAACCATTAAGGTCTTCAATTTTTATAAACTTACCTAAAGTAGCAATTAAGCCTTCCTTTTTAAATTGAGATAGTACACGAATTGCAGATTCTGTTGCAGTACCCACTATGCTGGCATAATCTTCGCGAGACAAAAGGACACTTAGAGTTCCATCAGGGTTTACACCAAAATTTTGATGAATATAAATTAATGTTTCTGCTAAACGCTGGCGTACTGATTTTTGAGCCATATTAACAATAACATCATCGGCTTCTTTTAAATCATGAGCCATCTCTTGTAACACATCAAACGTGAATTTCGAGTTTTTTTGAAGATCAGTAATTATTTCAGATTTTGGAATGAAACAAACTTCCATATCATTTAAAGCGACTGCCTGTAAATTAGACGCTTCTTCAATAATTAAAGAACGCTGACCTAATAATTGTCCTTTAACAACCATTTTTACAATCTGATCTTTTCCGTTCTCACTAAGTTTGGATAGTTTACAAATGCCATCTTTAACACAATACACACCATTTAATATTTCACCTTCTTCAAAAATAACTTCACCTTTTTTGATTATTTTTGATGTCTTACAAGAAGAGACTCGCATTAACTCCTCTTTAGTCAGAGACTTAAGTGAATTAAATTGTTTTACGATACATTGCTCACATTTTGACATACCTAAAATTTAGAGATAATGTAAAGAAAAGAAAAATATGACAAAAATCATATTAAATTTTTTATTAACTAGTAATCTTTGCTTCAGGTATATAATGAGCAAATAATAATGAGCAATAGCAGTTGTTTCCACTGTGGGTTAGATTCGTCATCTAATGATATCATATATGATGACAAATCATTTTGTTGTATCGGATGCAAAACAGTTTACGAGATATTCTCTGCAAACGATTTAACGTGCTACTATGATTTACAAAAAGCTCCGGGTGCAACTCCAAAAGAAATTGAAGGCAAATACAATTTTTTAGACAATGCTAAAATTGTTGAAAATCTATTAGAATTTGATGATGAAAAAACACAAATTGTAACATTATACATTCCGCATATTCATTGTAGTTCTTGTATTTGGATTCTTGAAAATCTAAATAAATTACATCCTTCCATAAGCGCATCACTAGTCAACTTTGGTAAGAAAACTGTAAGAGTTACCTATAATATTGATGACTTTTCAATAAAAGCATTAGTTAAACTTTTGAGCAGTATTGGGTACGAACCCTTTATCAGCTTAGATGATTATAGTGTTGGCAAAAAAAATATAGATAGATCGCTAATTTATAAATTAGGTGTTGCAGGTTTTGCCTTTGGAAACATTATGTTTTTATCGTTTCCTGAGTATTTTCAAGTTAATGGATTTTGGATTGATAAATACGCGCCAGTTTTTAGGTGGGTGATGTTTACTTTT
>NZ_CAJQQI010000064.1 GCF_905480415.1 uncultured Algibacter sp.
TAATTCTCAGAGATTTTGTTTTAGTGTTTCCTTTGAAATTGCCCTCGAGGAATAATTAATTATCTCGAAAGTAATTCGTTTGTAATATTCTTAATTTTTTTAATGATATTTTGAAGCGTGTTTGATACAATGTATTACACAAATTAAAAGGATGGTATTTAAATAAATTTTAACGAAAATTGACTATTTTTGAGACGAAAAATCAAATCAGAATCATGAAAAAAACCATCTTGTCAATTGTATTGCTTTTCCTTTCTTTTTGTTTAAAAGCGCAATCTTACATTGGGTTTCTTACAGACAATTATAGTGGCGTACATGGTGTTATTTCTAACCCAGCCAATATTACCGATTCTCGTTTTAAAGCCGACATAAACCTAGCAGGACTGAGTGTGTTTGGAAGCAATGATTATTATGGTATTAACGTTTGGGACGCAACCAGAGATGGTTATAGTTTTGATTTGGAATCAAAAACAGATCCTAAAGATACTAATACTGCAGCATTAAATGTGGATGTTTTAGGGCCATCATTTATGATTAATCTGAACAAAAACAGTTCCATAGCGATCTTTACAAGAGCAAGATCTTTTGTGAATGCTAACGAAATTAATGGAGCGTCCTTAGCTTCTATAGATGATGATACAACCGAAGATTTTAATTTTAACGAAGGAAATATTAATATTTTAGCTCATGCCTGGGCTGAAGTAGGTATGACGTATGCCAGAACGCTATTTAGCAATGAGCAACACTTTTTAAAAGGAGGGGTTTCTTTAAAATATTTACAAGGTCTCGGAAGTGCTTATGGCACGGGAACTGATATATCTATTGATTATGAT
Organism: uncultured Algibacter sp.; assembly: GCF_905480415.1. Taxonomy (GTDB): domain Bacteria; phylum Bacteroidota; class Bacteroidia; order Flavobacteriales; family Flavobacteriaceae; genus Algibacter_B. The sequence goes on from NZ_CAJQQI010000064.1 coordinate 834, forward strand.
GCCGACGGTACAGATTATGGTGGTGGTCAAACTACAGGGAGTATAACCACTAGTGGAAATTTAACTTACGCGCGTTTTACTGCTGTTGATTATGATAATTATGATTATAAAATACCTGATAATGCAAACGGTTTTGGTGCAGATTTAGGAGTTGTCTATGAGTGGAGACCAAATCATGCTGATTATAAAATTAACGATTCTATCTCAAATGATTTTAGACATAAAAATAAGTACAAATTAAAAATAGGATTATCTATTACAGATATTGGCTCTATCGATTATAAAGATGGTATCAGAGAAGCGTATAATATTGCCAATACAGATGTTGATGAAAACGATTTTCAAGATGCAGATAATTTTGGAGACTTTTTAAACACCTTTTATTCGCGAACTAATACTGCTACAGGGTATGGCATTGATTTACCAACTGCATTGCACCTTAATGTAGATTGGGGTCTTTCTAGCAAAGTGTATTTAAATCTAAATACCGATTTTTCGTTGATGTCTAAAGATAGAATAACAGCAAATCGTGTATCAAATTTAGTCTCGTTAACACCACGTTTTGAAACTAAATGGTTTAGTTTTTATGTGCCTTTAAGTGTTATTGAAAACAATGGGTTTAGGCTAGGTTGTGGCTTTAGGGCTGGACCATTGTATGCAGGTTCTGGTTCACTAGTTTCTGCTTTTGGAAGTGATAATAATAGAGAGGCAGATGTGTATGCAGGGTTAAAAGTGCCATTGTATCATAGTGCTCCAAAGAATAGAGATGCTGATGCTGATGGTATTTTGGATGAATTAGACGATTGCCCTAAAGTATTAGGACCAGTTGAGAATAATGGTTGTCCATGGGGAGATGCCGATGATGATGGTTTATTAGATAATGTTGATGGATGTCCTCAAGTAGCTGGTCCTTTAGAAAATAATGGATGCCCATGGGGCGATAAGGATGAGGATGGTATTATAGATAAGCTTGATGCTTGTCCAGAGGAAGCTGGTCCTATAGATAACAAAGGTTGCCCTTGGACAGATAAAGATGGTGATGGTGTTTTAGATAAAGATGATGATTGTATAGATGCTGTTGGTAGTGTTGCGAATAATGGTTGCCCAGAAGTAGTGATGCAAAAGCTTCAAACAAAATTAAACGAGTATGCTAAAGTTATTTTGTTTAATTCCGGGACATCTTCTATTAAACCAGAGTCCAATAAGGTGTTGTATGACATTATTAAGGTTTTAAAATTTTATCCTAATGCGAGTTTTAGCATTGAAGGACATACGGATAGTATCGGTAGTTATGAGTTAAATAAAAGATTATCTGATGCGAGAGCCAATGCTGTAAAAACCTATTTGGTTAAAAACGGAATAGATTCAACTAGATTATTTGCAATTGGATATGGTGAAAGAAAACCACTTGCAACTAATATGTATAAAGCTGGTAGGAAGCAAAATAGACGAGTTGAAATTAATTTAGTAAAGTAGAAAAACGTTTTTAATAAATAATATTTAAAAACTCAGTGCAAATAAGCGCTGAGTTTTTTCGTTTATCATTACAGCTTTATTATAAATGAGGATTAAGCTCTTATTTTGAAGTGTTCTTTTTCTTGTTCCTTTCTAAAGAAAACGAATCCCCAAAAAAAGGTATCAATAGTAATCGTTACTTTAGGGTGTTCTTTGATGATTTCCCAAGCTCTAGTCATACCTTCAGACCAGTAAATATCATCAAAAATAAAAACAGAATCGTTATTAGCTGTATTTAATAAGGTTTCAAAATATTTCAAAGTTGCTTCTTTTTGATGGTTTCCGTCAAAGAAAATTAAATCATAACTATTTGAACTTAGCTTTTCAATTTCATTATTAAAATCCCCAGTAATAATATTTATATGTTCTGCACCTTGAATCTTGAATTGCTTTTTTGAAAACGCTGAGGTGTTAGGGCATCCTTCAATGGATGTAATATGTGATTTGGGAGTTCCTGAATGCATAGCATATGTTGCAATACCTAAAGACGTTCCCAACTCTAAAATATTATCAGGTTTAAAATAATTTGTTAGTCTGTATAAAAGCCTTGCTCTTGTGCGAGTTGTGCCAGCTTTTTTAGCGATATCAGAAACTGTGCGTTCTTGATGTTTCATGACGCGTGAACCAGCCCCTAAGTCTTCGACTTTAATTTTAGTGTTACGCTCTAGTAACGCTTTTCTATAATTAAAAATAGCATTATAGGCCTCGTAATTTGTTTTATGATAAAAACATTGAGTTACTAAATCATAAACAAACGGGGAGTGCACGCCGTGTTGGTTGGTACTCTTAAATAAAAACTTTATGTATTGAGTGATTTGATAGATCATTTTAGTATTCAATTACGAAAACACTAATCCTCAAGCATAGAAGACAGTTCTAACCAGCGTTCTTCTTTAGTTTCAATAGTGTCTATAATTTTTTGTAGCTCAGCAGATAATTTATTGATGTCATCTTGGGATAACTCAGGATTATGAAACTTATTTTCCAGTTCCTTTTTATCAAATGCCAATGATTTTAATTTGCTCTCTATGTTTTTTAGTTCTTTTTCTTCATTATAAGAAAGCTTAGAAACTTCATTCTTTTTCCAAGATTGTTTGTCTTTTTTCCCTTCAGATGTTTTAGTAATCACAGGTTGGCTGTCTTCATAAACTCGATAATCTGTATAATTTCCTGGAAAATCTTCAATAACACCATCACCCTTGAAAATTAGTAAATGATCTATTACTTTGTCCATAAAATAACGATCGTGCGTTACAACAATAACACATCCTGGAAAATCTAGAAGGAAACTTTCTAAAACATTAAGTGTTACTATATCCAAATCGTTTGTAGGCTCATCAAGAATTAAAAAGTTGGGATTCTGAATTAGAACTGTACATAAATACAATCGTTTGCGCTCGCCACCACTTAGTTTTTCAACAAAATCATATTGCTTTTTTCTACTGAATAAAAAACGTTCTAAAAGTTGTTGTGCACTTATTTGCTTGCCTTTCTTTAATGGAATATAATCACCAAATTCACGAATAACATCAATAACTTTTTGCTCAGGTTTAATGGTAATACCGTTTTGTGTGTAATAGCCAAATTTAATGGTGTCTCCAGTGATAACTTTTCCCGAATCTGGTTTAGCCGTTTCGGTAAGTATATTCAGAAACGTCGTTTTTCCTGTTCCGTTTTTTCCAATAATACCAACGCGTTCCCCTTTTTGAAACATATAATTAAATCCATCTAAAATGGTTTTATCTTTATATGCTTTTGATACTTTATGGAATTCTAAAATTTTACTTCCTAAACGTTCCATGTTAAGTTCTAACTGAACCTCATGGTCATTTCTACGTTGATGCGCACGATGTTTTATATCTGCAAAATCATCAATTCTAGATTTAGATTTGGTGGTTCGGGCTTTAGGTTGGCGTCGCATCCAATCCAATTCCTTTTTAAAGAGTTGTTTCGCTTTTCCTGTTTCTACAGCTTGTTGCTCAATTCTGGCATCCCGCTTTTCTAGGTAGTATGAGTAATTACCTTTATAGCTGTGCAGTTGACCTTCGTCTAATTCAATAATCTCATTACACACGCGTTCCAGGAAATATCTATCGTGAGTTACCATAAAAAGTGTGATGTTTTCTTTTGCGAAAAAAGATTCTAACCACTCTATCATTTCTAAGTCTAAATGATTTGTAGGCTCATCTAAAACTAATAAATCTGGTTTATTGATTAACGCATTTGCGAGTGCGAGACGTTTTTTTTGCCCACCAGAAAGCGTACTTACCTTATGATCTAAATTTTCAAGTTTTAATTTGAAAAGTACTTGTTTATAAAGAGTTTCGAAATCCCAAGCTTGATGATGTTCCATAGCATCAAAAGCAGCTTGATATGTGTCTGTATCTTCTGGATTTAAAAGTGCTTTTTCATAATTTGAAATCACTTTTAAAATAGGGTTGTCACTCGCTAGAATAGTATCTTCAATAGTGCGTTTTTCGTCAAATTTAGGATCTTGTGACAAAAACGAAACATTAATATCTTTTCTAAATATAACGTCACCAGAATCGGCAGTATCATCACCAGATAAAATATTTAAAATGGAAGTTTTTCCTGTTCCATTCTTGGCAACAAAAGCTATTTTTTGATCTTTATGGACACTAAATGAAATATTTTCAAATAGTGTAAGTTCTCCATAAGATTTGGATATGTTTTCAACAGTCAGATAATTCAAAGGAAAGTTTTTTGCAAATAACGGATAAAAACCAAAAATCACCTAATAAGTTTTATTGTTGTCTTCTAAAAGTTTGATTTTGGTAAATTAATTAGCTCTATATTGAAATAATCATAATTACTTATTCATGTAACAATTAGTGTTTTAATGTACCCCGGATAACGATGTTTTAATTTTTAGGTAAATCAATTTCAACAAAATTAAAATAATCACCTTTTCACAGATATAATTTCAACAACATTTTTTTTTTTTAATAATTGACTATTCCCAAATTTAAGACGGTACTATTCAACAACTAGTTATAAATTATTAACATAATACAAGATAAACCATTCGTCTATACTAAAAGTATATTTCATCTACAGTAATTTGTCATTCATCTAATATAAAAAAAATGGTTTAGTTATATTTTATCTTTGTTATACTCCTGTAAATCAGGTAGTTGAAATACTTATAACATCGATTAATAGACTAAATAAGAAAAAATAAGACAAAATACACTTTAAAATTATCCCTCTACAGTTTTAGGGTGTATCTCCAAATTTAAACCTACAATTATGAAAAAATTATTTTTCACATTCTGCTTTTTTTTTCTGTCATTCTTTAATGGAGCTTCCTTAAGTATTCAGAAAAATAGTTATGAAGGGTTAATAGAAGAAAGCATTCTAAATCAGTCGATTACTCCTATTCCAACTGGAGAATCGATACAAAGTTTTTGTGATAGTGCTACAGT
>NZ_CAJQQI010000065.1 GCF_905480415.1 uncultured Algibacter sp.
AACAAGATGATTTAACACTAGATTTGGGGGTCTCTTTATATTATTTAAATGATAAAGAGTCGGGCGATAATAATTTATATATATATCCAAACATTACCGCAACGTATAGATTGGTAAACGATGTGTTGATTGCTTACGGAGGAATTCAAGGAGATTTAATTCAAAATTCTTATTACGATTTTGCCAAAGAAAACCCTTTTGTATCACCAACACTATCTATTGCTCCAACAGATCAATTGTATAATGCCTATGTTGGTTTAAAAGGAAAACTGTCTAGTAATATGAGTTATAATGTTAGTGGCCGTTATTTAGCAGATAGAAATAAAGCACTTTTTAGAAATAACGAGATAACTTTAACAAACGAAAATTACACTTATGGAAACTCTTTTGGAATGGTGTACGATGATGTTGATACCTTTGGAGTAGCTGGGGAGATTAATGTTGATGTTAATAGAAATTTCAAGTTAGGAATAAAAGCAGAATATTTTAGTTATAATACTGATGACGAAGCCGAAGCATGGAATTTACCAGACATTAAAGGCTCACTATTTTTAGATTATCAAATCGATGAACATTGGTTTGCAGGTGCTAATCTGTTTTATATTGGCGAACGAAAAGATCAATTTTTCTTAAATGATGGATTAACCATTACATCGCCTTTTACAGTGGTTTTAGACAGTTATTTTGATGCTAATGCTCATATAGGGTATCATATAAACGACCAACTTTCAGTATTTGCAAAAGCGAATAACATAGCTAATGATGCTTATCAGAAATGGCAAAATTTCCCTGTGCAGAGTATTCAGTTTTTAGCAGGAGCTACATATAAGTTTGATTTTTGACACTTGTGTCACCTTGAACTTGTTTAAGAATCTTATAATATAACTTTGGGAGTGTCCCTATCGGGTCAGGTATGCAGTTTATCCTGAGCAGATTCTTAGAGTTTCAAGTCCGCGCTCGTGAATCACTGTGGGCTTTCCTCTATCCTTAACACAGTCTTGTCTAAAAGGATATTATGTAATGTGTGAAATCGTGAAAATTCTCAGAGTGCGTTTAACAATAGGTTAGCTTAATTTTGCCAAATAATCAAAATGGGCACCTTCAAAAACCAATTCACATCGTAATCCAAGCGTTTCACAAGCCAACGTTAAAGTTTCAAAATCTAAATACAACCATTTCATTGGCGCTTCTTTTTCACCTTTATAAGACAAAAAGTAATCTAGTTCACCATAGTAGCTAGAGTTCATGTCCATCCAATAACCACCATCTTCATCTTCGTACATATACTTAATATCCGAAGAATCAATTAAAATTTGTCCATTTGGGTTTAATAAACTCTTTAGGTGCGATAAGTATTTAGAAACTTGCGTCAATTCTTGAAAAATTCCCGTTCCATTCATTAAGAGAAGAATAGTATCAAAAGTTTCAGCTTCATCTAATATATTTAAAATATCTGCTCGTAAAACACCACGTTGTTTACTTACTTCAATGGCGCCTTTTGATGTGTCAATAGCTTTAACTTTAAAACCCTTTTTCTGTAAATAGATGCTATGACTTCCGGAGCCACATCCCACGTCTAAAACACTGCCTTTCGCAAGTTTCAAGGCTTTTTGTTCCAATCTGGGCATGTCTTTATAATCTCGAAACAAATAGGGAATTGGTAGCACATCTTCATCAGAAATATTGGTTGATGTTGTGATGTCTTCAGAATAGTTTCCGTTTTGAAAATCCAATAAAGCTTTTCCGAAAAGATCTTTCATTTAAAATGTTATTTTTACACCATGCAAGACATCATTAATAATCTTCCAAAGCTGGCCAAAGATAAACATAACGAGAATAAAAAATTCTTCGCGAAGCTAAAAAAGAAACCACCAAAAAATTTGGATTATATCATGCAAGAGCTGCATGAAGAAGAATTCGAACGTACTGATTGTTTGAAATGTGCTAACTGTTGTAAAACTACTGGTCCACTATTTACAGATAAAGATGTTGATAGAATTGCGAAACATTTCAGAATGAAAACACAGCAATTCATAAGTCAATACTTGCGTGTTGATGAAGATAATGATTTTGTATTACAAGGCGTACCATGTACATTTTTAGGAGCAGATAATTATTGTTCTATTTATGATGTGCGACCGAAAGCATGCAGAGAATTTCCGCATACCGATAGAAAAAAGTTTCAGCAAATATCTAACCTCACTTTAAAAAATGTTGCGATGTGTCCTGCGGCATTTAATATTGTAGAGGATATGAAGAAAAGAATAAAATAATTATCTTTATAACAAAAATTCACTCATTTGGAAACCATTTTAAGATATTTCGAAACGATTCCGCCACTTTATCGCGGTTTAATTATTGTTGGCGGTTTGACCTTCTTTTGGATTATAGAAGGTATTGTGCCTTTATTTGGAGTTAATTACAAAAAATGGAAACACGCCGTACCTAACATATTTTTCACATTAACAACAATATTGGTTAATCTTCCTTTAGCATTTTTGTTTTTAAGATCATCAGATTGGGTGGTTGCTAATAACTTTGGTGTTTTAAATTGGCTTCCAGAAATGCCAATATGGTTGTATGGTATTTTAGGAGTCTTTTTGATAGATTTCATCGGAGCCTACTTGCCACATTTAATAGAACATAAGGTTAAACCATTATGGATGGTACATTTAGTGCACCATTCAGATCATCATGTAGATACAACCACGGCGAATAGACATCACCCTTTAGAAAGTCTGATTCGTTATGTTTTTACGCTTTTAGGTATATTTATAATTGGGACACCTATAGCCCTTGTTTTTTTGTATCAATCGTTATCGGTTGTAGCAACACAGTTTAATCATGCCAATATAAAATTACCTAAAAAGATAGATTATTTATTAAGTTATATTATTGTTTCACCAGATATGCACAAGGTTCATCATCATTACAAAATGCCGTATACCGATTCTAATTATGGAAATATTTTTTCTGTTTGGGACAGATTATTCGGTACTTATATGGTGCTAGATACTGATAAAATAGTTTATGGTGTGGATGTTTTTCCAAATGAAGAAGAAAACAGCAATATTAAACACTTATTAAAGCAACCTTTTCAAAAATATAAAAAAGCAACAGTGGTTGATTAAAGTTCAAATTTAACTATTCTCAATATCACTAATATGATGTTCTAGGGCTTCAACTGATATTTGAATTTCTTTGATCAAAAGAGCTAAAGAGACTATAAGTAATATAAGTGCTACTCCAAATACATAAACTGCAACAACATGCTGTTCGATAAAAATTAAAAACATAGTTAATACGCAAAGTAGTAAACTTGAAATCCCTGTAATTTGCATAGCGCGGGTTAAATAAAGGCGTTGTTTTAAGTTTTTTATTTGCTTTATTAGTCGTTCATCTTTTTTTAGTAAATACTTATCATGTAAGTTTCTAATAATAGCGGCATAAGCTATAAACCTATTAGTATAAGCTAGCATAATTAAAGAAATAGCCGAAAATAAAAGTGCTGGGGTAGTAAGAGTTAGTTCTTCCATGATTCAAATTTCTTTTAAATTTCTTCAACTTCAAATAAAAAAGAGTAATATTTTTATATTTTAGTTGCATGCAAGAAGACTTCTTACATTATATCTGGAAACATAAAAAGTTTCGATTTAATAATTTAGAAACAACAACTGGAGAATCTATCGTAGTAACTTCCGTTGGGCAACATAATTTTAATTCAGGTCCAGATTTTTTCAATGCAAAAATTAAAGTTGGAGATCAGCTCTGGGCAGGAAATGTAGAAATTCATATTAAATCTTCAGATTGGTTTGTGCATAGTCACGAACAAGACAAAGCTTATGATAATGTAGTTCTGCATGTGGTTTGGGAAGACGATACGGAAGTGTTTAGAAAGGACAATACACCTATACCAACCTTGCAGCTGAAGGATGTTGTAGATGTTACGATGTTGAATAATTATGAAAAACTATTTGCTAAACAAAACAAATGGATTAATTGTGAAAATGATTTTCCATCAACTGACGATTTTGTTTTAACTAATTGGCTAGAGCGATTGTATCTTGAACGTTTAGAACGAAAATCTGAAACAATAAACACACTTCTGGTAGCATCTAAAAACGATTGGGAATCCGTGTTTTTTAAAATGCTGACTAAAAACTTCGGGCTAAAAGTTAATGGTGAATCGTTTTTTAGTTTAGGGCAGTCCATAGATTTTTCGATAATCAGAAAAACACAATCAAACCCTCATGTTCTAGAAGCTTTTTTATTTGGTCAAGCGGGTTTGTTAAAGCAAGATATTGAAAATGCTTATTACTTAGATTTGAAGAATGAATATAAGTTTCTAAAGCAAAAATTTGGCCTCCAGAATAATCAAGTTTTACCATTGCAGTTTTTTAGATTACGACCGTCAAATTTTCCAACGATTAGATTATCACAATTAGCAAATTTGTATAATAAGCATCAAAACTTATTTTCTAAAGTTATAGAATCAAATAAAGTAGAAGACTTTTATGAACTTTTTAAAGTTTCAACTTCTGATTTTTGGGAAACGCATTACACGTTTCAAAAAACATCTAAAACTTCAATAAAAACATTATCAAAATCGTTTGTAGATTTATTGCTAATCAATACTATTCTGCCCATAAAGTTTTGTTATGCCAAACAAAAAGGAGTAGAAATAGATTCTGAAATCATAAAAATAGCTACGGCAATAACTTCAGAAAAAAACAATATCATTAGTGCATTTAATAATTTAAAAAAAGTATCAAAATCATCTTTAGATTCTCAGGCATTAATTCAACTCAAAACTGAATATTGCGATAAAAATAATTGTTTAAAATGTGCTGTTGGTAATCAATTTTTAAACAGATAAACTTTTACACGAATAAACAAAACCTTAAATTGCAGCATGAACAATATTTACAAACTATTATTGTTTTTTCAGAAACACGGGTATTATGTATGCCAGCGTATTGCAGACCGTTTTGGTATTAGAACCAAAGTAGTTAGAACCTCTTTTATGTATTTAACTTTTGTAACCGTAGGTTTTGGTTTTGCGCTTTATTTGTTTTTAGCTTTTTGGATACGTATTAAAGATTTAGTTTACACAAAACGCTCATCGGTTTTTGATTTATGAACGAACTTATAAAGTTTTTTAGAACAAAAATCTACACAGCCGTTCTACTACTGGTTGTTATTATGCTTATTGGGGTTTTTGGATTTGTCCATATTTCTGGTTATTCTTGGATTGATGCCTTGTACATGACTGTAATCACAATGACCACGGTTGGTTTTGGTGAGGTTGTTCCATTAGACGACCAGTCTAAAATATTTACAATTTTCTTAATTTTAGCAAGTGTTGTAATTGTAGGTTATGCCTTATCTATAATTACGGAATACATTTTAAGTAAGAATTATTCTGAAGAATTAAAACACAAAAAGATGCAAAAAAAGATTGAAAGTTTTAAGAATCACATTGTTATTTGTGGTTACGGAAGAAACGGCAAGCAAGCAGCAACAAAACTTATGGCTTATAAAGAGGAGTTTGTAGTTGTTGAAAAGAATAAAGAAATGGAAGAGCGCATGCAACTTGATAAAGTGCCATATGTAATTGGAAACGCAAATGAAGATGAAATTTTAATAATTGCGGGTGTAGAAAGAGCTTCATGTTTTATTTCAGCATTACCAAACGATGCAGATAATTTGTTTGTAGTACTTTCTGCAAGACAACTAAATCCCAAAATGAATATAATTAGTCGCGCATCAAATGAATCTTCTTATGATAAACTAAAATTTGCAGGAGCAGATAATGTTATTTTACCAGATAAAATAGGAGGAGACCACATGGCGTCATTAGTTGTTGTGCCAGGTCTAATGGAGTTTATAGATAATTTATCTATTGTTGGAAAGTCTAATATCAATATAGAGGAAGTTGCAGTTGAAAAGTTTTATGATTCTAAAAAACCTAAAACTATTAGGGATTTAGATCTTCGCAAAAAAACGGGATGCTCGGTTATTGGTTATAAAGATGAAAATGGTGAATATATGGTAAACCCTGAAGCAGACATGGAGCTTGCTAGACATTCAAAAATTATTGTTCTTGGAAGACCAGAACAAATTGAGGCATTAAATTCTGAGTACAACATCAATTAGTAAATTTGCTATTTTAACTACCATTGTTTTAAATAACCATTTTTTTTTAGCATCTTGCTAGCTTTTAGTAAGAATCTTTCAATAAAAACTAACAAACACAAAGCTTATGAAGAAGTATCTTCTTTCAATTTTTACATTAATAATTCCATTTTTAACATTTGCTCAAGAAACTACTGAACTTGGTTTAGACCAAAAAATAGACCAAGCATTTAAGCCATTCTCTGATGCTGTTTTTGGTGTTATCTTTTTTGAAGTTTTTGGTATTCCATTTGTTTTAATACTCTTAGTTTTTAGTGCGCTATTTTTTACTATTTATTTTGGGTTTCCAAATGTCAGGTATTTTGGAAAAGCAATTAATACTGTAAGAGGTAAGTATGATGAAATTGAAGGAGGACATCAAGCTTCTGAAACATCCATGACTGTGGACGGTGATATTCGTGATACTATTCGTGATGAAAGTCAGGAGGGAGAAGTATCGCATTTTCAAGCACTAGCGACTGCAGTTTCGGGAACGGTTGGTAATGGAAATATTGCCGGTGTAGCTTTAGCTATAGCGCTTGGTGGTCCTGGAGCAACATTTTGGATGATTGTTTGTGGTTTATTAGGAATGTCTTCTAAATTTGTTGAGTGTACACTTGGTGTTCAATATAGAGATGTAGGTGAAGATGGAACCGTTTATGGAGGTCCTATGTATTATATAAGCAAAGGATTAAAAGAAAGAGGTTTTAAAACACTTGGAAAGATTGCTGCAATATTTTTTGCTATTTTCTGTATTGGTGGTTCATTTGGTGGCGGAAATGCGGCTCAATCTAACCAAGCAACTATAGTTTTAAAAGATTTATTAGGATTAGATAATGCTGGAGCAGGATTTTGGATAGGCGTTGTTTTAGCCGTATTAGTTGGAATCATTATAATTGGTGGAATTAAAAGAATAGCATCTGTTACAGAAAAAGTAGTGCCTTTTATGGCAGTTTTTTATCTGTTAGCATGTTTATATATCATTGGGAGTAATTTCTCTTTAGTAGATGATGCTATAGGTTTAATCATAACTGAAGCTTTTAATCCTACAGCTATAGGTGTTGGTAGTTTAATAGGGGTGTTATTAGTTGGATTTAAGCGAGCAGCTTTTTCAAATGAAGCTGGTGCAGGTTCTGCATCAATTGCGCATTCAGCTGTAAAAACAAAATATTCTGCTTCTGAAGGTTTAGTAGCTTTATTAGAGCCTTTTATTGATACTGTTGTTATTTGTACAATGACAGCTTTAGTTATTATTATTTTCAACTTTGGTGGAGAATTTCAATATGGAGGTGATGGTTTAGGTGGTGTAATGATTGATGGTGTATCTTATGAAGGTGCAGGTATTACATCAAAAGCATTTGCTCAATATATTCCTTATTCAAACGTATTTTTAACAATTGCAGTAGTTCTGTTTGCAGTTTCTACCATGATTTCTTGGTCGTATTATGGATTACAATCTTGGAAATTCTTATTCGGTAGAGGTAAAGCAGCAGATTTAGCATACAAAGTTTTATTCTTAATGTTTGTAATTATTGGAGCAGCTGCAAGTATGGGGTCAATCTGGCAATTTTCAGATGCTATGATTTTCGCTATGATATTTCCTAATATGATAGGTTTATTCTTTTTATTCCCAGTAGTGAAAAGGGAATTAAAGAGATTTTTAGATGCTATAAAAGAAGCAAAGGCATAAATATAATATGAAAAATTTTAAATCCCATTTCACGTTTTCTAAAGAACAACGGAATGGGATTTTTTTATTATTAGTCCTTATCGTTGTTTTTCAATGTTTTTATTTTTTTGTCGAATTCCCTGCGGAAGATACTTCAGGTAATAAAGAAGCGCTTTCAGAATTTATTAAAGAAATAGATTCCTTAAGGTTAGTTCAGTTAGAAAAAAACAAACCGAAAACATATCCATTCAATCCAAATTACATTACAGACTTTAAAGGCGCTACATTGGGAATGACTAATGAAGAAATTGATAGACTAATAGCCTTTAGAAAACAAAATAAATGGATTAATTCTTCTAAACAATTTCAGGAAGTTACCAAGGTATCCGATTCACTTTTAAATGCTATATCACCATATTTTAAATTTCCAGAATGGATAACTAATCCCAAGCCTAAAAACAATGCAGTATATATTTATAATAGTAAACCTAAAACCTTCGCTCAAAAACAAGATTTAAATACGGCTACAGCGCAACAACTTCAAAAAGTTAATGGTGTTGGTAAAGTGTTTTCAGATCGCATTATTAAATATAGAAATAAATTTAAAGGTGGTTTTATTGCCGATGTTCAACTTCTAGACGTCTATGGATTAACCTCAGAGGTTATAGAAAAAATTACAAACCAGTTTACGGTAAAAACACCAAAAACGATTCAGCAAATAAATATAAATGCTGCAACCATTGGTGATTTGGTTACCATCCCTCACATAGATTATGATTTAGCACATAACATTATAGAACAACGTCAATTAAGAGAAGGTTATAATTCCATAGATGAATTAACAAAAGTTAAAGACTTCCCTGTAAATAAAATTAAGATAATTGAATTATATTTGCACTTCGAAAAAGAAAAATAAATGAATAGTATGTACTTCACTGAAGAGCATAATCTTTTTAGAAAAAGTCTTCAAGATTTTTTACAAAAGGAAGTTGTACCTCACATCGAAAAATGGGAAAAAACAGGTAATATCGATAGATTTATTTGGAAAAAATTTGGAGACATGGGATTCTTCGGAATCAATTATCCTGAAGCTTATGGTGGTATGGATTTAGATTTATTCTACACTGTTATTCTACTTGAAGAACTTCAAAAAATAAATTCTGGTGGTTTTGCTGCGGCCATCTGGGCACACGTGTATTTAGCTATGACGCATTTACAAGCAGAAGGTGATGAAGCAATCAAACAAAAATATTTAACCCCAAGTATATCTGGCGATAAAATAGGATGCTTATGTATCTCAGAGCCTTTTGGAGGTAGTGATGTGGCAGGCATGCGAACAACTGCGATTAAAAATGGAGACCATTACGTAATTAATGGTTCAAAAACGTTTATAACCAATGGGGTTTTAAGTGACTATTTAATTGTAACCGCAAAAACAACTCCAGAATTAGGGAATAAAGGCATTAGTATATTTGTCTTAGATAGAGATATGGCAGGAGTATCTGCAACCAAACTAAATAAATTGGGTTGGAATGCATCTGATACTGGAGAAATAGCATTTGCTAATGTTAAAGTACCTGTTGCAAACCTTTTGGGTGAAGAAAACAAAGGCTTTTCATATATAATGCAGCACTTTTCTTTAGAGCGTTTAATTATGGGTATTAATGCCCATGCACGAGCAGAGTTCGCGCTAGAGTACGCACTAAAATATATGAGCGAGCGTCAAGCTTTTGGCAAGACTATCGATAAATTTCAAGCTTTAAGACATAGCGTAGCAGATTTATATACCGATATGGAGATTTGTAAATCCTTTAACTATGCAGTAGCCTCCAGATTAGATAAAGGAGAGTACGTTGTTAAAGAAGCAACCATGTCGAAACTAAAGTCTACTAAAATGGCCGATGAGGTTATTTACCAATGCCTTCAATTTTTAGGTGGTTATGGTTATATGGAAGAGTATCCTATGGCCCGTTTATTGCGGGATAGTAGGCTAGGGCCTATAGGTGGTGGTACTTCAGAAATCTTAAGAGAGATTATCGCTAAAATAATAATTGACAAAAAAGAATATCGTCCAGCCACTAAATAATCTATTTGTTTTTTAGCGAAAATTGTATCACAATTTGCTAAAATAATAATTGACAAAAAAGACTACAAGCCAGCTACTTAAATAATTATAATTGTTAGTTACAAGTTGGTCTTTCTTTTGGGCGTTACCCAAGGGTCGGGCTTTTCGTTACAATCTTTTTTGTGCTGAACTTTTTTCAGTATCTCATCAAGTTTTTTACATATAAGAAATGAGTTTCAAATCAAAAACTTATAGTTAAGCACAAAAAAGGATTTTCTCTGCAATCCCTAACGCACTAATTTATGGGCTTATAGTATTAAATTTAAAGTTTTATATATCTTTTGAGGTTCGTTTTACACGTTTTTTGTCTGTATATTTTTTACTTTATCAATTTTGAAATCCATTTCAACACTACGTACCTTGTAAATTATAACACTTTATATGTTATTGATGATAAGCTGTGTTATGAGTCAAGGAACCAGCACAAGTGGCGCAAGCTCCAGCAGATCCAGATCCGCCAATACAACCTTTTCCGCAGGTATAATGCCATACTCCGGCTGAGTTTCGGCTAGGTTCGGCAGTAGGAGGGTTAGCAAAAGGAGCAGAAGAAGTTGGTGTACTATTAGCATTGTTATGATAAGCCGAGTTATGTGCTAAAAGACTTCCACAAGTATTGCAATTTATAGCCGACCCAGCACCTCCAGAGCAACCTTTACTGCAGATATAGTGCCAGACTCCTTTTATATTTTGAGGGGTTTCAAGAGTAACTGGTTTTGGAGTTATAGCATTTGGTGGATTAGTGGGATCTAAAACTTCCAATGGTTTTAAGGTTTCTTGTTTTGCCGCTTTAGTATTTTCATTGCAGGCATAGAAAGAAATGACTGAACTGAATAATAATATTGTAAGTATCTTAAAGTATTTCATAATGATCTTTTTCAAATCTGTGTTAAACAAAGCAAGATAAATTAGATTTTTATGCCCTTTGATTTAAGAGCCTATTCAAAAATTATAATTTATGATGTAAACTTACATTAAAATTTTTATTACTTAGCTCTAGTTGAATATCACCCATTAATAATTAAATGACAAACAATGATTCACAGGTAAAAAACGTTTTAATGTTTTTTTTTACAAAGTCAAATACGGCTTTTCAAATAAAAAAAGCACTTAAAAGAATAGTAATCTGTTGCTGGTAAATTCTAATTTACTTTTTATATTTGCGCCTTGAAAATTCTAAAAGAGAGGAGGTTAAGACACGATGTTAAAAATACCAGTTAAAGAAGGAGAAAATATAGATAGAGCATTAAAACGTTTCAAACGTAAGTTTGTTAAAACAACGATTAAAAATCAGTTGCAAGCGCGTAAGCAGTTCACGAAACCTTCAGTTGCCCGTAGAGTACAAGTTCAAAAAGCGCAGTACATCCAAGGAATAAGAGATGCAGAAGAAGTTTAGTTATTTGCATACTATCAAATCCCGCTATATGCGGGATTTTTTTTGCATCACCATTAAATAAAAGGTTGTACATTTATCTATAACAATATAACCGTTTAACAGTCTAAAATTTGTCTTTTCAATCTTATACAGATTATTTACTTCTAGAAAAAAACTATTCTGTTTTAACAGTAAAGGCCTATCAAAATGATTTGGAAGATTTTTTAGAGTTTATTAAACATGAATATGAAAGTAATTCAATTAACAAGGTTAACTATTCGCAAATAAGAAGTTGGATTGTGTCACTTGTAGAAAATGGCATAGCAAACCGCAGTATAAACCGAAAAGTTTCAGCATTAAATACTTATTTTAAGTTTCTTTTAAAAACAGGCGATATTAATAGCAATCCGCTATCAAAACATCGGGCCCTAAAAACAAGTAAAAAAATTCAAATTCCGTTTTCAGAAGCAGAGATAAAAACCGTTTTAGACGATTTAAATTTTGCTGATGATTTTGACAGTGTACGAGATAAATTTATAATAGAATTATTTTATTCCACAGGTATTAGAAGAATAGAACTTGTGCAACTTAAACTTACTAGTATTGATTTAAATACTAAAACATTAAAAGTATTAGGTAAAAGAAATAAAGAGCGTATTGTTCCATTACTAAAATCTGTAGTGCTAACAGCAGTTAAGTATTTGGAATTGAGGAAGGAGCTAGAGCGTATTTCGGATGCTGATATTTTGTTTTTAACGAAAAAAGGTTATAAAATATATGAAACACTTGTATACAGAACAATAAATGGCTATTTTAGTTTGGCATCATCAAAAGTAAAGAGGAGTCCACATATACTTAGGCACTCTTTCGCTACACATTTGTTAAACCAAGGTGCCGATTTAAATGCTGTTAAAGAGCTTTTAGGACACTCCAGTTTAGCTGCTACACAAGTTTATACGCATAATAGTATAGCCGAATTAAAAAAAGTGCATATAAATGCACATCCAAGAAGTAAAAAATAGTAATAGTAAAATTATTGTCTAACCAAAAAGAAGATTATGAAGGTAAACACACAATCAGTAAATTTTAATGCAGATGAAAAGTTGATAAGTTTTATTCAACAACGAATGGATAAATTGGATATGTTTTATGATAAGGTAATTAAATCTGATGTTTTTTTAAAAGTTGAAAACATGAGTGGTAAAGAGAATAAAATATTTGAAGCTAAAGTAAGTGTTCCTGGTGATAGCTTTGTTGTTAAGAAACAATGTAAAACCTTTGAAGAAGGTGTAGATATGGCAGTTGCATCCCTAGAAAGACAATTAAAAAAGAGAAAAGAAAAATTAAGATCACATTTATAGTAAAATTTCTCAAAAAATGTTTTGAATAAAGTAAAAAATCTATACATTTGCAGTCCGTTAGAAATAACGGGCTTTTTTT
>NZ_CAJQQI010000066.1 GCF_905480415.1 uncultured Algibacter sp.
TTTCAACCAAATATTACTCAAAATTATTTGTATCACGACAATAATTACAGCAATAATGAACGTTGGGATTAACCCTATTTTCCCAAACAGACTAAATCCGAAATTGTAAAAAATGACAATCATTAAAACTGTTTGTATAATGTAATTAGTCAAGGCCGTTCTTCCCAAAGGTATCAAATATTTCAATACTCTTTTACCAATTAAAGTCGGGGCAATTTTGATTATTACCATGATATAAGAAATACTCATCAGCAGTTGACCAACCATTGATAAGAATTTATAACGAATGTTTTGAAGAGTAGGCACCTCATATGCATTACCCCCTAAAAGTTTTGAAGAAATAGTAATTATTATCCCACTGATTAAAATAGTTAATATCAGTTTTGTAGATTTTGGTGTTTTTTTAAAGAAGTCTACTGAGGCTAAATAGTAACCCAAAAGAAAAATACCAAGGAATTTAAAATAGCCTCCCGATGGTATGTAGCTTAATTGCTTCCATATAAAATTATGAATATTTAACTTGAATATTTCACTAACAGAACCCTTTCTAAAAATATTAATAACATCTACATTTAACATATCCGGATAGGAAGTGCGAGCAATTGGTGTTTGATTTGTGTTTGCAGGATTAAGAGCCAGCAAGGCTTCAGTAAATGGTAAAAGAGCAAAATCTAATAAAAGTGGTACAAACAGAAAAAAGAGTGACCATCGAAGAAGTTTTTTTGGTTTTACATTACGAAATAAAATAAGAATAAAACCATAAATAGAATATGTAAGTAATATATCTCCATACCAAAATAAAGTATGTAGAATCCCAATGATAAATAAAATGAACAATCTTCTCCGATACGTTCTTAAAAAATCAACAGTTCTATCTCTGTTTTTGTTGATTTGTATATAAAAACCAACAGCAAATAAAATTGAAAATATAGTGTAAAATTTACCTGTGACTGTAATTTCTAATAAATTATATAATTTATTATCTAACCCAAAGTTCGATATCTGTTTCAGCTCTTCAAAGGGCATAAACATGTAACCGCTGAAAAAACTCATATTCATAAAAATAATTCCGAGTAGTGCAAATCCACGAAGAATATCTATAATTTCGATTCTTTTATTTGGTTCAATAGGCTTGCTAATTGACATAGGTATATCTTTTTTTAATCAAATTATATTTTTCATATGGGGCCAAAATGAAAGGTAACGGTAAGTATATATATAGTAGTGAGGCACGAGCTATGATTTCATATACATTGTTAGCTGCTTTTTTTATTCTTTTCGATGTTATATTCCTTGTATTAAATCAATCCCCATTCCTAAAATTATTGCCACAAGAAAAAAAGTTATCATACCCAGCAGGTAAGATAAAAAACCTTTCAAATAGTTTGCTTTTTTGTTTTTGTCAAAGAATCGTCCAATTGCCCATGAAGTATATACTAGTGCAATCATTCCTCCTATTTGCAATATTGCTATTTTGATTGTGCTTTCTATGATTCCGAAAACTGTATAAATCAACATACCAATTCCCATTACGAAACAAAGTAAGATTAGAATTTCAAAAAAATTATATTCATATTTCCTAAAAAACACTTTAATCCAACCTGCAATAAAAATTGCCATCAAGATGTTCGCATAACCGTAATTACTCTGAATCCATCCGAAAATTTTCGTAGTTGCTGACTCCTCAAACCCTCCGGCATTTACATAACCATCTTCAAAGTGAAAAAATTGTTGAGCCAAAGTATAAATCAATGAAGTAATAATGATAAAGATTATCGGTTTTACAAGCCTACCTCTATCTTCAAGAATGAATTTTTGAATATTCTTTCCAGGTCTTAGTAATAATTCCCTTATCGTGTATAAAATCCCTTTATCGAAGTTTAATACGCTGCTAATTTCCTTTAGAATATATTGTCCATCTATTCTTTTCAATGCAATAGGAGTTCCACAATTAGGACAGTAATTTTGCATAACTTGAGATTTACAATTTTCACATAATTCTCCTATCATTTATTTAAGATTTCGTTCTTTTAAAACCTCTTTCAAATCTTTATCATTTTTAGAATTATTGACCATTAAATAAATGAAAAACAAAGGAATTAGTGTAAGAAATCCCCAAGTATTTTTCGCAACACTCCAAATTATTATTCCAATACAAAATCCAATTAATAAAGCATTAATAATGGAATCTGATTTTAGCTTTTTTGCTTTCTTCAAAAGTTCGTCGTCCGATGATTCTAATAACTCTTTTTTATTCATTAATTTTTTTGTTCGGTTGTTTTAATTGCAGCTAACGTGTTTGTATATGGTTTGTTGTGTGTTTCGAGCAACTAATTTAGTAAATAATAACGGACAAAGAAAGTCCGAGAGGACTTTCGCTAGCAGGTAAGAAGCCAGCAATAAATTATATGTGGTGTTGCCAACCGTTATTTATTTCAACTCAAGTTTGTTAATTCTATTTCCGACTGTAAATTCTTTCATTTCCTTTTCGAGATTATTAAAATCTACTTGTTTTACTTTCTTTATAATTTCTCCGTTTTTCATTAAATGAATTTCATCACAAGTATCCGCTAAAGTTGAAAATATGTGAGAAGAAATAATTACTATTTTTTCTAATTCTTTAAACCTTTTTATAATTTCAGTTATTATTAAATTACTTTGTATGTCAACGCCATTAAAAGGTTCGTCCAGAATAAAAACATCGTTTTGTTGCAAAAGAATAGCAGTTAAAGCCAATTTCTTTTTCATTCCTGTGGAATAAGTAGAAGCGTACTGATTTAACGGCAAATCAAATATGTTTTTGTTCTCAATATTGGATAATTCTATTTGTCTTGTGTTGGCAAGAAGTTGTATATATTCTTTTCCAGTAATTTTAGAGAAAAAGAACGGCTCTGTTAATAAAAGTCCTAAATGGTCTTTTAATTTAGTATTGTCATATGAGATATTTCCTTTATAATTTTCAAGTCCTGAAATACATCTAAATAGTGTTGTTTTTCCTGCTCCGTTTTCTCCAACAATGCCATATATTTTTCCTTTTTCAAATTCTAAATCTATTGAATTTAGAACTTGATTTTTACCATAAAACTTTGATAATTTTTTAATTTTAATCATTTAAAATGGTATTTAATTTTTTAATAGATTGAGAATAAAAAAGAGGAATAAATATTAAAAGTATTGGCGGAAACATAAAACTTAATCCAATTAAAATTACTTTTGACATATTCATTTCATTTGGGAAAGACGAATATTTAGCAAAAATTATTGTCGTGAGATAAGCATAACATAAAAAAATAAAAACAATTAAAATATCTATTTGATTAAAAAATGAAATCCCTAATGTAATTATAATTGGTAAACTTAAAATTGAAAAATAGGTTAAGCACGTTTTCATTTTTTCTAATAAAAATTCTTTTGAGGATAAATTGTAATTCCAAACAAAATATTCGTTTTCTGTTTTTGAATAATAGGAAAAGCAAGTAATTCCAATTAATAGCATAGAAAAAACACCAAGGTTAAAATTTCCAACTGTGACTGAAATATAAGTTAAGAAATAAGCTATTGGAAAAACATAAAATGTCTTTCTAAAGCCAACAGTAAATTCAAAAGGATTTTTACTGAATGGTGTTGGAATTGTTACATTTAGATTTGTACTAAAGTTGAACAACATTATAATAGTGACACATAAATTTAATATTATAGAGAAGAGAAATTGTTTTTGATAAATTAAAAAAAGAGTAAAAGGCAAGCAATAAATAATATTTTCTAATATTCTCAATTTTTTGTAATTGTATTTATTAAATATAGATTTTAAAAAATCATTTCTTTTTGGTTCACTTAATTTTGAAACGAAACTTACTGCAAGTAATCCGTAAATATAATTAGCAAATTCTGTTTTTTCAAATAAGTAATTAGATAATAAAACAAATACAAATGGTAAAAGTGTATATCCAATCAAAAGAGGAAGTCCGAAATCAATCATTTTCCTGTTTAGCATTTTAAATCGAAGTAGGAAATATACTTTCATTCGCAATTTTCATCTAATGATTGGCAACGGTCTTGTGTATGGTTAGTTGCGTGTTTCAGCAACTAATTTAGTAAACAAAAACGAACGCGAGAAAATTCCGAAGGAATTTTCCAAATAAGCAACGACCAAAGCAATTAATTATACACGTTGTTGGCAGTAGTTATTATAAATAGCTAAGCCATTTTTTCTCCTTATGATTTAGCTTATAGGCACTAAACTTTTTACACAGAGGATAAAGCAAAAGTACTACCCCTATCCATATTATATATACATAAACCAAATTTAGTCCGTACCCTTTGAGTTCAGATGATTCGGTAACCCATCCTGTTATAATCATTTTTTGCCATCCAAAATTGGTGAACCATGCCAATAGTAAAGCCAAAGTATGAATGATATATAAATGAAGTATATAGTAGAAAAAGGGAACCTTTCCATATACACCAATAAATTTTGCGATTTTTCCTTTGGTATTTTCAGTATATGCCAAAAAAAGAAGTATTGGTCCTAGTGTCATGAGTAAATAAGTCAAAGATGGAGGATACTTTGCCGGATTTAAAAATGAAAAGATTGTTTTTAATACAGTATCATAGCTTTTCCAATAATTAAGGTTTCCATAGGAGTTAATTAGACGTATAGCTAAAAATGCAACAACAGAAATTAAACCCATCAGCTTGAACATTTTTTGTCGCTTCAACGGTTCAATATTTGAATTATAGAATGAACCGAAATAATAGCCTAGTGACATTACTCCAATCCACGGAATGATTGGATAACCGACAACTAAAATTTTACCATTTTCTAAAGTAAAGAAGCCGAATTCATGAATAATCGACCATAAAATTCCTTTTTCAACAGGGAAATTATCAATTAAGTTGTGTCCAAAAATCATTAATAAACTAAAAATTAGCACATATTTTAACTTTAGGTGGATGAGTCCAGCAAGAAATACCATACTAATTCCTAAAGACCAGATTACAAGTAGGCTTATTGTACTAAAATGAACATCGAAATACCAAGAAAAATTAACTACAACTAATTCGATAAAGACTAACCAAATACCTCTCTTTAGTAGAAACGCAGATAACTCTGATTTTGATTTTTTTCTTCCTACCAGAAATGCCGATATGCCTGCTAAAAAACTAAATGCAGGAGCACAATAATGCGTTATCCATCGTGTAAAATAGAGGGTAATATTTGTGTTGTCTGGATCAGTTGGGTCAAAGAAAAAAGCATCATAATGAAAATAATCTCGCACATGGTCTAGCGCCATAATAATCATAATTAAACCTTTCAATAAGTCAAGTGATTCAATTCTCTTTGATTTATTTTGATTCATATTGTCTCTAAAATTATTGCCAACGGTCTTGTGTATGGTTAGTTGCGTGTTTCAGCAACTAATTTAGTAAACAAAAACGAACGAGAGAAAATTCCGAAGGAATTTTCCAAATAGTCACTAGCCAAAGCAATTAATTATACACGGTGTTACCTGTTGTATTCTTAAATGATAATTATCATAGTTTATGTTTCTTTAATTTTTTAATTTAAAAGATTCGAATAAATTTAAAGAGTTATGGAATCAATAAAAAAAATTAAGAAGGAAACAGTTGTAACTAACCTTCAAGAAGGATTAACAGATAAATTTAAAAAGAAAGTCTACATTATACAACCAACATTCCATAAAATGGATGGGAAGCTGGTTAAAGGGTTTTCTCTAGGGAGCTGTCCTTTAGAACTACCTCAAATAGCAGGAGCTATTCCAAAAGACTGGCAGAAAACATGTAGTCATGAATATTTTGAAGATATTAATTATGAGTCTGATGCTTCTGTGGTTTTCATAACTTCTCCTTCAAACGATATTTTACATGCGAAAGATGTTGCTGCAAAATTTAAAGAAAAAGGTAAAAAAGTTATATTTGGAGGACACGAGGATGCTTTCAGTGAAACTATTATCAAAGAGGCTTCAGATTCTTTTTATCGCGGTATTCCAGATAAAAAGGATATGAAGACAATGTTGAATGATGCTATTCAAAACAAATTGAAGCACCATTATGACTTTGGGCATAATTTTAATTACCATTATGATTATTCTGTCTACGAGGGAAAGAAAGTAAATTACATACATGTTCAAGGTAGTGCTGGTTGCTTATTTAAATGTGAGTTTTGTCGTCATCCTTCGGCTTCAAATGGAGGGAAGTTTAAACTCCGTGATATTGATTGTATTATAGGCGACCTGAAATCAATAAAGAAGTTAACTAAATATGTAGCATTTAAAGATCCTAATTTTTTCAATAATAGAGCACATTTAATTAAATTATGTGAGCGATTAATTAAAGAGAAATTAGGAATTATATGGGGTGCACAGATGCCAATTTATGTAGGCAAGGATAAAGAAGTATTGCAATTAATGCGAAAAGCTGGATGTAGAATTATTTATATAGGTTTCGAAACTTTGAATCAAAAAAATCTTGATAGTGTTAATAAGCCATTTAAGGTAAGGGATTATTTGCCAATGGTTAAAAAAATACAAAAATCAGGTATTAGAGTTGTAGGGTATTTTATGTTTGGTTTTGATTATGATACTAAAGAATCTTTTGATCAGGTGTATGACTTTGTGAGTGAATCGAAAATTGCTTATCCAATAGTTAATATTTTAACACCTGTTCCAGGAACTCCAGTGTTTGATAGGATGAAAAAAGAGAGAAGATTAGATCTTCCAGATGCGGAAACTTTTAAAAAAGTAAATCCTTTGTATAGTATTCCATGTAATCATGCCTATTTTGAGCCAAAATTGATGTCAAGAAAGGAATTGGAAGATAGTTTCATGAATTTGTCAGAACGCCTTTCAAGTTTCAAAAATGTATTTAAAAGGGCCTTTTATAATTTTAATATACTTTCATTTATTTTGTTAAAAATGAATTTGGAGTTTAGAAAAGACCATCAAAGAATGGAGGTTCTTTATAACAGCCAACGGTCTCGGCTATGAGTAGTTGCGTGGGTTAGCATTTAACTTTGTAAGTACACACCAAACTGAAAATCCGCGAGGATTTTCAGAAGTAGACGAGAACAAGCAATTACTTATGGCCAATGTTATGGGCTGGGTTTATTCTATTTTGAGGATATGATTAAAATATTTAAGAACAATTGAGATTTATTTTTCCGAATCAATAATTTCAAATATTCCCTAATATGTTTTTTAAATAAAAACTATAAGTAATTGATTTTATTCCGAATCAAGAATATTTTTATTCATCATTTCAACAATTCCAGTTCGATCGTAATATGTATAATATCGATCAATTAATTTATCTTTATTGAAATGCGCGGCAAAATTCATTCTCAATTTCACAGTACCTTCCTGATATACAATTTCATTAGAAAAATAAGAGATTACCATCACTCCAGTTAAACCAGAATATGCCATTGTTTCTTTTGCAATAATAGGCACATCTACATTATCTGTATACGTCATGGATTGCACTCCAGATGTTTCTTTCCAATTTTTCCACCAATCCAAAACATTTGATTTTCCACTTAATTTTGTTCTAGTGCCTGCATCTCCATCCGGAAAATAAAACTCTACATCTTCAGCCAACATAGATCCCCATGAATCAAATTGAAAATTAGTAAGTTCTGTTAATGCGTTAACTGCAAGATTAGAATACTCAGGAGAAGCAATTTCATAATTTGGATTAATATTATCAATTGTTTTTTCAGGAGGCGATTCACAGCCAATAGATAGCATAGCAATTAAACAAACTATGAGAAATGGTTTTAGCGATTTAAACTTTAGTTCTTTCATATCTTTATTATTAGTTCTTACTCATTTGGCTTTTCAGATTTCGCCCCGTTTTTTATGGTTTCTGGTCTCCATTATATCAATCTAAAAATAACACATTTTTTTATTATAATTATTCAACTTTTTTTTTCATAAAAGGCAACTTAAAGGGTTCTAAAAACTTGCCCATAACGTGTTTGTATATAAAATGTAGCATGTTAATAAACGCTAACTATTTGGATTATGCACGAATTTTTAAATACACAAAAACCTTTGTAAAAGCTGGTAATAGCTATGTTTTATATACGATGTTAGCAAATGTATGTTTATC
>NZ_CAJQQI010000067.1 GCF_905480415.1 uncultured Algibacter sp.
GTCCAAGAGAGTTTTATTAAACAAGATATATTTCTGGCGATGTAATGATCTGATTCTGAATAGTCTCTAGTTTTAAGATCTTCTAAACCTTTTTTCACTTCTGTGGAAATTGGATATAATGATTTTAATTCTTTTAAATGATTCCATGCCCTAATATAATGCCAATTGTTATCGTAATAATTCCAACAAGCATCTACCCCACTTTCTTTAAAACCTAGGATAACTTTTCTGGCTATTTCTAAATCTGGTAAAAAGAAATTTAAAAAGGCACAACTTTCTTCTCCGCCTTCCGGTACGGTTCTAAACGTAACTTCTGGAATTTCAGACAGTGCCTCACGCAATATACTGAAGTTTCGTTTTTGAATCTCTAAGAATTCTGGTAAGCGTTTTACTTGCGCTAAACCAACTGCTGCATGAAGTTCTGAAATCCTAAAATTATAACCTAAAAAGGGATGTGTTTCTGCCCCTCTATCACTACCAACATGGTCATGACCATGATCGCTGTAATGGTCGGCGTTTAAATAATACGCTTTATTGTTTGTAATTACGGCACCACCTTCGCCACAGGTTATGGTTTTCACAAAATCGAATGAGAAACATCCTAAATCTCCTATGCTTCCTAGTGGTTTACCGTTATACTTTCCACCAATGGCTTGACAGGCATCTTCTACTAATAATAAATTATGTTTAGTACACACTTTTTGCAATGCGTCCATATTTGCCATACTACCACACATTTGTACGACCATAACAGCTTTTGTTTTAGTTGTAATGGCTTTTTCTACAGCTTCTGGGTTTAAACATAACGTATCATCTACATCTACCAAAACAGGAATGGCTCCTAGCATCATAATAGCTTCAAAACTGGCTACAAACGTAAACGTCGGCATAATAACCTCATCGCCTGCGCCTACCCCAGCAGAGGCCAATGCTACAGATACTGCTGCTGTTCCGCTAGAAACGAGTTGTACGTGTTTAGATTGAAAAGTATTTTGTAATTCGAATTCTAACTCCTTAGCTTTCCAATGGCCATTTCGCATACCATCAAAACCATAACGCATAAGTACGCCATTGTCTAATACATCGTTTACTTCTTTTCGCTCTAAATCTCCAAATAATTCAAATCCTGGCATAATTTATTTTTTATAACTCAATAACAGTTTCTGAAATTGATTTTCTAACTTTTTTAAGTTCAGCAAACATATCATCAGCCGCTCGATACCCAACTGGTAATAACAAAACTGATTTTAATCCTTTTTCTTGTAATTGAAGTAGCTCGTCAAACCTAGCTGGTACAAATCCTTCCATAGGGCAAGCATCAATATCTTCAATTGCACAAACAGTCATCAAATTACCAAGTGCAATATAAGCCTGGTTTTTAGACCAATTTTGACGTTCTTCAACAGTCATTCCATTCATCGTTTTCATTAAGCTTTCTCTAAATGGATTTAGAATCTCTTCTGATGTATTTCGGGTATTTTTTATATTGTTATAATAATCTACCACATCTGAATTAATTATGTTGTCTTTAATACAAATAACTAGTAAATGTGAAGCTTCTGCAACCTGTTTTTGATGATATGAATGTGGTACTAAATTATCTCGTACTTCTTTGTCGCTAACAATTAGCATAGTTATAGTTTGCAAACCAAATGAAGTCGCCGTTAAATTAAATGCTTCTTTTAACGTATTTAGTTTAGCATTAGATAGCTTTTTAGTTGTATCAAATTTTTTAGTAGCATAACGCCACTTTAATTTATCAATGGTATTCATATATTTATAAATCTTTATTGCAAAAATAAGCTTTGAAATGTGTTTTTTTATCACAATATTAAATTAATTAGGTTTAAGATTTTCTGTAAAAAATATTATTAAAAAGTTTGTTTTTTATTTGAATAGAATGAAAAAGGACGCTATATTTGCACCCGCATTCAGGCAAATAGCTTGATTAGGCACTCAAGGAGAATTGGCAGAGTGGTCGAATGCGGCAGTCTTGAAAACTGTTGAGGGTCACACCTCCGGGGGTTCGAATCCCTCATTCTCCGCAATACAAAACCTCAATATATTGATAATCAATATTTTGGGGTTTTTTAGTACGCATATTTGTACGATTTATGTATTGCTAGCACATTATGTCGTGTCATTTAAAAAAATAAAAGTTTTTTTATCAGCAACATTCCCTGCACCTTAAAAACCTTTGAAGCCATATCAGAAAAAAGCCAAAAAAATCAGAACTAAAACTTGTAAATCTCACACCCCGGTCTAAAAAATATCACTTTTCTTTTGGTGTAGGTCTTTGTAAGATGTTGTATAACCTTGGGGTTCTGGATGTTTTATAAAATTTTTTCCTGTAGTATAAGAGGTATTTATTTAGCCTCTAGTTAATAGCTCAAAATCAACTCTCTTTATAATCAAAACTCATATTGTAATATAATTACTTAAATTTGAGTGAACATATAATAGATATATAGTTACCAGTAACTATATACACACGTTGGCAGTAATTTACAAGAACGAATAAGAATGAAACTTGAACTCTATCAAATAGATGCATTTACGGATGAAATATTCGGTGGAAACCCAGCCTGTGTAGTTCCTTTAAAAGATTGGTTACCTGATAGCACATTGTTGAAAATCACTAAAGAAAATGCTGTTGCTGAAACTGCTTTTTTTGTAGACAATGGTGATAAAATACATTTGCGATGGTTTACTCCAGAAATTGAAATGGACTTATGCGGACACGCAACACTTGCGACTGCTCATTGTCTAAAGTCAATTTTAAACTATCCTAAAGACA
Organism: uncultured Algibacter sp.; assembly: GCF_905480415.1. Lineage (GTDB taxonomy): Bacteria > Bacteroidota > Bacteroidia > Flavobacteriales > Flavobacteriaceae > Algibacter_B. The sequence continues at coordinate 2,798 of NZ_CAJQQI010000067.1, forward strand.
AAATAACATTTGAAACATTGAGTGGAGATTTGAATGTTACTATAAAAAATGATTTATATAGTTTGGACTTACCTTCAAGAATACCCATTGTTTCAGAATTACCTGAAATAATTAAAAAATCATTAAATATACAACCGAAAGAAGTTTATAAATCAAGAGATTATTTATTGGTTTACGAAACAGAGCAAGAAGTTGAAAACATCAAAATTGAGAGACAAATATTTGACCAAATAAATCTTGATCCTGGCGGAGTAATTATTACAGCAAAAGGAGAAAACTGTGATTTTATATCGAGATTCTTTACACCTCAAGCATCGATTTTAGAAGACCCTGTAACAGGTTCAGCTCACTGTTCATTAATTCCATTTTGGTCATTAAAACTTGGAAAAAATGAATTAAATGCAATACAAATTTCCGATAGAATTGGAAAATTACAATGCCAAAACAGAAAAGATAGGGTAATAATACGTGGAAAAGCGAAAACATATTCAATTGGAAATCTATGGACAGAATAAAAACTACAGCCAACCATGGCTATAATTAATACGGGTTTTGGTGCTTAACCCAAAGTTTAGGGGTTTTAACCAAGTCCAACAAATCTTTTTGATATCTTAATTTAATAAATATATTTTACCATAAATAATTGTTAACTTCTACATCTATGCAATTACCATATGAAAACCCTGAATTCATTCTTAGTCCGGTAACCGTAAACTCATCTTGGCCGCCACTCCAGGTATTGATGTGTTTTACAGTTAAAGTATTTTCATATTGTATTGATTATCGCTTTTTATCCGACATTCACATTGAAGAAATAACCAACTAGAGCTGTCAGTCCCATTGCGACGGTTCCCCAGAACGTAATTCGGATTATCGCTTTCCCGATACTCGAACCACCTGTCCTAGCAGCTAATGCTCCTAAAATTATAAGAAAAAATAGTGCAAAACCGTAAAGTGAATATTCTATACTTTTTAAGGGAAGAAAGAGCGTAACTAAAAAAGGAAGCAATCCTCCAATCGTAAATGCTGTACCAGAAGCAAATGCAGCTTGCATAGGTTTAGCTTGGCTAATTTCATTAATTCCCAATTCGTCTCTAATATGCGCCCCTAAAGCATCGTGTTCTGTTAACTCTTTGGCTACTGTTAAGGCGGTCTCCTTTTTCAGACCTCTTTTTTCATAAATCTCAGATAGTCTTTGTAATTCGATTTCTGGCATATCGTTTAGTTCTTGTTTTTCAAGTTCGATATCGCCTTTTTCAACATCTGTTTGCGAACTTACAGAAACATATTCTCCAGCTGCCATTGATAAAGCACCAGCAACTAGTCCAGCTAATGTTGCCAAAATAACAGGCTCTCGCAGATCACTGGCAGCAGCAACTCCAATTGCAATACTTGCCGTAGATAAAATTCCATCATTAGCTCCAAGCACAGCAGCTCTTAACCAATTACTTCTATGTATATAATGATTATCTAAATAATTGTCTAATTCATCTGTTTTCTCTGCCATCTGTTCTGTTTTTTTAAATTACACACGATAATTGGATATAGGCACTTGCCATAACCACACTATATAAATTCAAATGTAGTATTCTGTCTGAAGGTGCAAAATGATAAATGTCATTCATATCAGCAGCAGGGGCCCTATATCAACACTATAAATTGTTCTAGAGAAAAGGTTGCGGAATATCGTATTGAAACTATTTAAATTTTTCGGAATACTTATACAGACTATAACTGTATTTAGAACTTCTTACATCGGTTATGCCTTAATACTGTGTGTTATAAGCTACCTCACAAAATAATCCCTCCATATAAATCTAAAGGATTTTTTTCTAGGGTAATCGCTTTGGATGTGCTCTTAACTATTATAATCATTCGTACTAATTTGTTAAAAACTGTTAAAATATTACTTTGTTATGCATAGTACTGTAACAAAACATAATTGTTGTCGTCTATAGAGTATAATACAATTTAAATATAGAAATTATGAGAACTTTAAACAACAATCAAATTACCCAGAAATTAAGCTCTACCAAAGCTTTTGTTTGGAACAGCAAAAGACGTTACAAATAAATCTTTTAGAAAATTAAACAACTTTATAATAAAACCATCAAAATATAGAAATCATGAGAACTTTAAAAAACAATCATTTTCCCAGAAGCTTTAATAAAACAAGACATAATACTTGGGATGCCATAAGACGATATAAATAATCTTTAAATCATCAATCATTATAAATCAAAGGACGCTGTTAATTCACGTCCTTTTTTTTATTAAAGTTTTAAAGCATACTTATCAAGGCTATGGTCGTATTTAAAATATCTTACTTCGGCTATGGTGTTGTATAGAACGCGTAACTTTTTTAGACCATTAACTAAAAATTAAATTTATCTTTACATCAAAGACAAATAATATGGAAAAACCAACTATTGCAGGAAAAACACCATTAGCCGTTGAATTAGAAGCTGGAAAAACCTATGCCTGGTGTTCATGTGGAGAATCTACGAATCAACCGTTTTGCGATGGGTCTCACAAAGGTTCTGCTTTTGTCCCGAAAGTTTTTGTAGCAGAAGAAACAAAAACAGCTTATTTATGTAATTGTAAACATACGTCTAAACCTGCATTTTGTGATGGTTCGCATAAAAATCTGTAGAGTTTTTTAATAAAAAGGAGATACTAATACACTTTTATTAGTTTTTTTCTATGACTCTTTTGTATTTTATATTTAAATATTGGTATGCTAAACTCTCGGGCGGTCATTCGTTAATAATGGGTAAAAACATTCAAGCATCTGAATTGTTTTTACCAGACCTAGTGCAAAGTCCACTTGCAGTTTTCTAATCGATTTCCCTTTCAGGCCTAATGCCAAGTTTTGAGCCTAATTCTAGTTCTTCTGGAAAATCATCAAGTAGTCTACCTACTGTCCGTTTCGCATATTATATTGTAAATGGCATCTTCTAAATTTTCACCCCTTAAAAGTTTTCTCTTTCTATTTGTAACATTTGTTTTTAGAGCATTAGCACAACAATGGAATAAACATACCACAGTCTGTTTGCATTTATTATAGGTATACTAAAAGTGTTTACAACTAAAACAGGATCAAGCATATACACCATAAGTCTTAAAATTTAATTTAGACAACTAATTATAGTTTTTCAATTGAAAGTTTTTAATCAACTCAAGAACACTACTATAAATTATTAGGGAGAGAATTTTGTGAGATAAAATTTTAAAATGAAGACAAAAAAAAGGACCACTATTTCTAGTGACCCCTTTTACATAATTCTCCCAAAGAATTAATTAATAGCAGTGTAAAAATATAGAATTAATGCATGAATTAACTTACCAATTAGTTAATGCTTTAGATATACCAATTGCCGTTTTAATTACAGAATTAATCGTCAAATTCTGCGATATCTAGATTTAAAGATATGGTTGTTCCTTGCTCTTTTTCAGATGCTATAGTAAAGAAATTATTTGCTGAGGTGCCCAATAAACTTAGTCGTTCTCTTAATAATTTGAGACCTTTAGACTGATGTAATTGACCCGACAGTGTGGCGCCCATGCCTTTACCATTATCTTTTATAATACACTTTAGAACATTGTCATTTCTGAAGAACGAAATACTTAGTTCTGGTTTGGGATGGGTTTTTTCAAACGCATGTACAAATGCATTCTCAATAAAAGGCTGAAGCAACATAGGTGGTAAATGAACCTCATCGATGTCAAGGTCGCTGTAATCAAAGTTAACCTTAACCCTATTGTTAAAGCGCATGTTTTCTAAAGTAACATAAGATTGTAAATAGCTTATTTCTTCAGATAGACTTATAAATTGAAGCGAGGAATGATCGAGTGTTTTTCTAATTAATTTCGCAAATTCAGACAAGTACAACAACGCATTATCAACATCATTATCGATTATATAATTCTGAATAGAATTTAAAGCATTAAAGGCAAAATGTGGATTCATTTGTGAGCCCAAGGCCTCGAGCTTGGTTTCTATAAGTCGCTTTTGAATTTTAGCCTTTTCTGCTTCTCTAACTTGAATTACCGAAACACGTTTTTTGTACACAAATAAAAGAGATGATGCGGTAATTACGAACATCAATACATTAAACCACCATGTTTTCCAGAATGGTGGTAAGATGGTGATACTTGCCAATTTTGACTGCGTAATTAAACCAGAGTTAAGATCTTTAATACAAACGTTGACCTCAAATTCCCCATATGGTAAATAAGGTAAATTAATAAGCTTAGAGTCTACCACTTTATTCCAAGTGGTATCAAGGCCTGTGATGCTATAACTAAATTCTAATTTTTTAGGAAATGGGTGATTATAACTAACAAACTGAAGCTCTAGATTGTTTTGATCATAAGGCAGTT
>NZ_CAJQQI010000068.1 GCF_905480415.1 uncultured Algibacter sp.
ATTAAAAATGAATATCCAGAGTTAGGTGGAAACTATGAAGTGATGCATCACACACAGTTTTTGAAAACACTTCTCGATGAAGGGCGATTGACCATTGAAGGCGGTAAATATAAAGGAAAACGAATAACATTTCATGATCCGTGTTACTTAGGGCGTGCAAACAATGTTTATGAAGCACCTAGAGAATTAATTATTAAGTTAGAAGCAGAATTAATTGAAATGAAAAACTGCAAACGTAATGGGTTATGTTGTGGAGCAGGAGGCGCACAAATGTTTAAAGACGCGGAAAAGGGTGACAAAGAGGTTAATGTTGAACGTACCGTACAAGCCTTAGATGTAAAGCCAGAAATTATAGCTGCAGGCTGCCCATTTTGTAACACCATGATGACCGATGGTGTAAAAGCTAAAGAAAAAGAAAGTGATGTTACCGTTATGGATGTTGCTGAATTAATTGCTAATGCCCAAGATTTATAAATGAGGCCTCAAAATTTGAAATCTCAAATTATTTATGGAGTTTTAAGCGGTGTCATTTATGCTACGTTTATTGCTGCTGTTGATTATTTCAGGGACAAAGATTTTAGTTTTAAAAAATTCATTTTTGGGTTGATTATTTTTGCAATAGCAATGATTATAGCCACAAGAATTAATAGAAAAAATAATTAGATGCTAGTAGATTTCAGTATATTACCAGAAGAATCTCGTGTTTGGATTTACCAAGCTAATCGTTCGTTTTCAGAAGACGAACTTCAGGAGATTCAATCTAAACTAGATATTTTTATTGAGAATTGGACTGCTCATGGCAGTGATTTACAAGCAGGTTACACTACAAAATATAAGCGTTTTATAGTTTTAGGTTTGAATCAAAACTTAAATTCTGCTACAGGTTGCAGTATAGATGCATCAGTTCATTTTATTCAACAATTAGAGAAAGACTATAAAGTTGATTTAATGGACAAAATGAATGTGTCATACAAGCAAGGTGATTATGTAGCATACAAGACACTTACCGATTTTAGAAAAATGGCAAAAGATAAAGCGGTATCGAAGAACACCATTGTTTTTAATAATCTAATAAATAATATTGCCGAGTTTAATGAAAACTGGGAAGTTCCTGCAAGTGAAAGCTGGCACAGTCGTTTTTTAAAGTAGAAACTGTTTATTAACTACTTTATAAATCTATCTTAAAGTCTTTTCATCTTCTTTATAAAAGTATTATTTTGGCATTATTATTAGTGTTAAGCTCATATTGGCTTTTTGTTTTTAGGAAATATAAAAAGTAAAAATGAGTTTTAAATATTATTACTGGTAATTCCCCTTAATAAATCGTTTATGCGTCAAATCTATATTATACTAATTACTTTTTTATTTGCATTACCAGTAGTTAGTCAAACCACAAATAACCCTTTATTAACGGGTGATTATGAAGCTCAAAAAAAATGGGTAGATAGTCTTTATTCATCCATGACTTTAGCTGAAAAAGTAGGGCAGTTGTACATGGTACAAGTTATGTCTAATCAGGATGAAGCGACTAAAAACAAAGTTGTTGAAATTATTAAAGACCATCACATTGGTGGAATTATATATTCTAATGGTGGACCTTTAAGGCAAGCGAGATTGAATAACGAATTACAATCATTTTCAAAAACACCAATGCTTATAGGAATGGATGCTGAATGGGGCTTAAGTATGCGTTTAGATTCTACATATGCGTTTCCATGGAATATGACACTTGGTGCTATTAAAGATAATAAGTTAGTTGAACAAACAGGAAGGCAAATAGGGGAGCACTGTAAGCGATTAGGTGTTCATTTTAATTTTGCTCCAGTTGTAGATATAAATACAAATCCAAAAAATCCAATAATTGGGAATAGGTCTTTTGGGGAAGACAGAGATAATGTTACCGAAAAAGCATCAGCGTTTATGAAGGGAATGCAAGATGCAGGTGTTTTGGCTAATGCAAAACATTTTCCTGGTCATGGCGATACGGATCAAGATTCACACAAAACGTTACCAACAATTAGCTTTAACGAAAAACGTATTGATTCAATAGAGCTTTATCCTTATAAAAAATTAATTCAAGAGGGGTTGTCAAGTGTAATGGTTGCGCATTTAAATGTGCCAAGTTTAGAAGCTCGTGATGGCTATCCTTCTTCGTTATCAAAACATATTGTTACTGATATTTTAAAAGTCAAGTTAGGCTTTAAAGGGCTTATTTTTACAGATGCATTAACCATGAAAGGTGCTGCCGATTTTAGCGAAACAGGCGCTATTGATTTAGCTGCTTTCAATGCAGGTAACGACGTTATGCTTATGTCTGTGGATGTTGGGATTGGTGTTTCTAAAATCATGGATGCATATAATAAAGGTGAGATTAGCGAATCACGTTTAGAACATTCCGTTAAAAAAATTCTTCAAGCAAAATATAAAGTAGGTTTAAATAATTATGAGCCAATCGGACTTTATAATCTGTCAAAGGATTTAAACAGACTGAAAGATGATATTTTATATGAGGAATTGCTTGAGAATGCAATAACTGTAGTGAAAAATGAAAAAGACTTATTACCGCTTAGACGGTTAGAAACTAAAAGTATTGCTTACGTAAAATTAGGTGATGACTCAGGTTCTGCTTTTTTCAATGAATTAAAAAAGTATGCTAAAGTACATGAGATTGAGTCAGACAATCTTTATTCTCTTACAGCTAAACTTAAACCTTATAATACCGTTATAATTGGTTTTCATCGCTCTAATGATAACCCTTGGGAGAGTTATAAATTCAGTAATAAAGAATTAGTTTGGTTGCATGAAATATCACAAACACATACTGTTATTATTGATGCTTTTGTAAAACCTTATGCGTTGTCTAGATTAAAAACTTTAGAAAATATTGAAAGTATTGTTGTTAGCTATCAAAACAGTGAGATTGCTCAACAAAAATCTGCGCAACTAATTTTTGGCGCTATTCCATCAAAAGGAAGCTTACCAGTTTCCATAGGAAATTATTTTAAAGTTGGTGATGGTATTTATAACAATGAACTTAAACGTTTAGGCTATACCATTCCAGAACGTGTTGGGATGAGTTCTGAGAAGTTAAAGCGCATTGATTCCGTAGCCAAGGTTGCTGTAGGTTCTATGATGACTCCAGGAATTCAATTGTTAGTAGCTAGAAAAGGGAAAGTCATTTATAATAAGAGTTTTGGTAAACACACATACAAAGGGAAAGAAAAAGTGGCTTTTGATGATATTTATGATGTTGCTTCATTAACTAAAATTTTATCAACGTTGCCATTATTAATGGAACTTGAAGAACAAGGTATAGTATCTTTAAACACCAAATTACCTGCAATATTACCAGAATACAAGGATTCTAATAAAGCACATGTTACCTTAAAAAGTATGTTGTCTCACTATGCACGCTTAAGATCATGGGAGCCATTTTATAACCATACTTTGGATACCATAACAAAACGACCAAGCAGAAAATATTACAGATATGAACGAAGTAATAAATTTAATGTTGAAGTATCTAAAAACTTATTCTTAAGAACTGATTATCAAGATTCTTTGCCGGAAATTATAAAGAATTCTGATTTGCTTGAGCGTCAAAGATACCGCTACAGCGATTTTCCTTATTATATTTTAAAGAAATTTATTGAGCAACATTACGACAGAACCCTAGATGAGTTGGCACAGTCCCATTTTTATGAATCTCTAGGGGCAAATTATACGTTGTACAACCCGTATTATAAAATTAGCAATAAAAAAATTGTACCTACAGAGATTGATGATTACTACCGATATCAAAAAGTGCACGGTTATGTGCATGATATGGGAGCAGCCATGCAAAACGGCGTTGGTGGACATGCAGGTGTATTTAGTAATGCAAACGATGTGGCAAAAATCATGCAGATGTACTTGCAGAAAGGCTATTATGGCGGAAAACGTTATTTGAAACCAGAAACTATTGATAAGTTCAATACTTGTTATTACTGTGATGATAATAACAGAAGAGGTATCGGATTTGATAAACCACAACTGGGTGATGATGGACCAACATGTGGTTGTATATCCATGACAAGTTTCGGGCATTCTGGTTTTACAGGAACCTATACATGGGCAGATCCTGATGAAGAAATTGTTTATGTGTTTTTAGCCAATAGGACGTATCCGCATGCAGGAAAAAACTTATTGCTAAAAGAAAATATTAGAACAGAAATACAGCGCTTAATTTATGAAGCGATAGAAGATTAAAAAAGATAGTAGAGAGGAGATAAAAGAAAAAGAATCATTTCCAAAACGGAATTTTATATAACAAGCCTTTTTTCTTGTGTCTATTTTCTTTACTCTGAAAATTTAGAATAAATTTTATGAAAATAGGTATTGTTTGTTATCCAACATTTGGAGGTAGTGGCGTAGTAGCAACAGAACTAGGTTTAGAATTGTCTAAACGTGGTCATGAAATACATTTTATTACATACAATCAGCCAGTGCGGTTAGAGTTAATAAGTAATAATGTGCACTACCACGAGGTAAACGTTCCAGAATATCCATTGTTTCATTATCAACCTTACGAATTAGCGTTATCTAGTAAGTTGGTAGATATGGTTAAACTGCATGAGATAGAAATATTACATGTTCATTATGCCATTCCTCATGCTTATGCAGCGTATATGGCGAAAAAAATGTTGCAAGAAGAAGGTATCTATTTACCCATTGTAACAACTTTACATGGAACTGATATTACACTTGTTGGGAGCCATCCTTTTTATAAACCAGCTGTAACGTTTAGCATTAATAAATCTGATGCAGTTACTACGGTTTCTCAAAGTTTAAAAGATGATACGTTGCGTTTATTTGACATTAAAAATGATATCAATGTCGTTCCAAACTTTATAGATTTAGAGAAATACAATCACGAATTTACAGATTGCCAACGTGCTATGATGGCAAATGATGATGAGAAAATAATCACGCACATTAGTAATTTAAGGCCTGTTAAGCGCGTTCAAGATGTTATTAGTGTATTCTATAACATCCAAAAAGAAATGCCTGCAAAATTGATGTTTATAGGCGAAGGTCCTGAAAAGGAAAAAGTAGAATTACGTTGTCAAGAATTAGGCATTTTAGACAAGGTAGTTTTCTTCGGAAGAAGTAATGAGATAGATAAAATATTATGTTTTAGTGATTTATTTTTATTACCATCTCAAACAGAAAGTTTTGGCTTAGCTGCTCTAGAAGCTATGGCATCAGGAGTGCCTGTTATCTCTAGTAACACTGGAGGTTTGCCAGAAGTAAATATTCATGGTGAATCTGGGTTTTTAAGTAATGTTGGTGATATAGAAGATATGACAAAAAATGCATTATATATTTTAAGTGATGAAACGCGTTTAAAAACCTTTAAAAATAACGCACGTAAAGAAGCTTTAAAATTTGATTTACATGCTATTGTGCCCCAGTATGAAGCTATTTATGAAGATACACTTGCTAAGTGTTTGGTATTATAGTTTCTTGTAAATTTCGTTTAACGTTTTGTCTTGGTTAGTTGCTTGGTTCAGTTACTGGTTTAGTGAAGATTTCATGTAGACTTGAACCAAGCAATTAATTGAGCTCGGGGTTAGCCCAAGGATTTTTATTTTGTATATGCACCTGAAGAATATGTCAATTCATAACTATGCGTGTAGATTTCAAAAACAATTCCGAATGGGTCTTCAACATAGCACATTTTGAAAGGCTTGTCTTCTGGGTAGTATTCTCTAATTGGCATTCTTTGCTTTCCTCCATAAGACAAGATTTTATCAATAAGTTCTTCAATATTTGGGTCTTGAACGCAAAAATGAAAAAGACCCGTATTGAAAGGATTAAATTCTGGAGCTTCTTTTATTCCATTTGGAAAGGAAAATAATTCAATTCCAATGCCGTCTGAAGTTGCTAAATGCGCAATTTCAAATTCAGTCCAATCGTCTCCAAAAACATCAATGCACATTTTACCAATAGCAGTTTTCTTTTCCTTTTTGACTTTAGAGGGTTCCATAATTATATACCAACCCATTACTTCTGAATAGAATTTTACTGCTTCATTTATATTTGGTACTGTTAATCCAATATGTGAAAATGATTTTGGATAATTTTTAAGATTTGTCATAAGTTATAATTTAGATTGTAAAATTAATTTATATTTGTTTTATAGGCAATAACTTACTAAAAGGTAGTATAGTTACCTAAACGAGTAAAATATTGATTATTAATACTATAAAATTATAATTTTGACTAAAGATAATAGTTGTCCTTTAAATTATACAATGAATTTAATAGGAACTAAATGGAAACCTTTAATTTTATTTCATTTATTGGAAGGCGCTTTACGCTCTGGAATATTACAAAAAAAAATTAAAGGGATTTCAAATAAAATGTTTACCCAAACAGTAAGAGACTTAGAAAAAGATGGACTTATTTATAGAAAAGTTTATCCCGTAGTACCTCCTAAAGTGGAATACAAGTTAAGTGATAGAGGAAAATCACTTGAGAAGATTTTGAGAAGTTTAGATAAATGGGGGTTGGAGGATATCAGTACTAATTAAATAGGCTCAGTTTCAAACTAGCATTAACAGATTCTGTTTAAAGTTTCAAAATACACCTTTGCAATTTTATTTCAACGGCACAACGATTCTTTCAACTTCATTAGCACCGGCTGGAATTTCTTCAAGTTCAAGGTCAGGATATGAAAGAGAATTTTACTAATTTTGAATGGTTGAAATAAAATATTGAGAGGCTAATGAATCAGTTTTATAAATGACTAAGTCAAATGATTCTCCTTTATCTGCGCCAAATCTAGTAAGAACTTGCCTTGCCCCGTTTCTGTTATAAGAGATTTTGGTTTGGTGCCATTGGGGCAATATTTCTTATTAGAAGGCTCTAATGTTTCCCCAATGGAATTCTCAATGATGAATCTTTAGCCTTTATAATATTAGCGAGCGCTAAAAGAACGAATACGGCGCCAATAATTATGATTACTATTTCTGCGGGCATTTTGTGAAATTTTAGAATTAGTACTTACGAGTTATAAAATTTTTATAACAAAGTCAGGTTTCTAATTACTTAACACAACCCACAGAGAGAGCAACTACAAAGGTTATATTTAGTTTATAAGTTTTCAATATAATTAGAATTTACTTCTATATAAGTAATGGCTATTTTTTATTTAATTTTTATATCTTTCTATTCACTAACTAATTTCTCATAAAATGAATAGAAAGTCCTTTTTAAATTTAAGTTCTAGAGCTGCTTTTTTTTTAGGTTTTTCACCTTCATTGCTTGCTTGTAAAGTAAATAAAATTGATTTAGAAAAAGCTAACGATTTATTATTGATAAATAAAGCATTAGGAACGAATGTTAACCTAAAAGCAGATCCAATTAATAAAGTTCGAGTTGGTATGCTAGGTATGGGAAATAGAGGAAGTGTGCTCATTCAAATGTTTGAGTATTTAATAAAAAATAATTTCGCCGAAATTGTTGCTATTTCTGATTTAAAGGAAGATAAATTAACCAAAAATAATGAGTACCTAAAAACTATTCAACCTTCTGGAGCCGACTTGTATTTTGGGGGAGAAGATAAATGGAAAAAAGTGGCAGAACGGGATGATATTGATTTGTTAATTATTGCAACACCTTGGAACTATCATACTGAAATGTCTGTTTATGGAATGGAAAATGGTAAACATGTTGCTTGCGAGCAACCCATGGCGATGACACTTGAAGATTGTTGGAAACTTATTGAAGTAGCAGAACGTACAAAAATGCATTGTATGTATATGGAAAATTGTTGTTTTAATGGAGAAGAGCTTTGGGTTTTGAATATGATTAAAGAAGGCGTGTTTGGGGAAATAAATCATGCTGAAGGGGCTTATATTCATGACTTGAGAAAGCACATGATGCATGAATCCTATTATGAAAATCAATGGCGAATAAAACATCATCAAACAAAAAACGGTAATTTTTATACAGGTCATGGTTTAGGGCCAGTGAGCTCCTATATGGATATTGGTCGTGGTGATAATTATGATCATTTAGTGAGTATGAGCTCTCTAGAGTCAAGTTTAAGTGATGCTGCAGAGAAGGAAAATTTTTGGGCTAAAGAATTTACTTGTGGAGATATGAACACAACTTTAATTAAAACCAAAAAAGGAAAAAGCATCATGCTGCAGTTTGACACTCATACAGGAAGACCTTATTCAAGATTAAATACCGTCACAGGAACAAAGGCGGTTCATCAAGGTTATCCTTCACGATTATATATCGGGCATAAAGATTTGCAATGGGGGCATAGTTGGCTTAAAGATGAAGACTATAAAAATTACAGAGAAAAGTATGATCATCCTTTATGGAAAAAACTACGAGAGCAAATTGATGCGAATGCTGTAGGTCATGGAGGAATGGATTTTGTAATGATTTATAGACTTATTCGTTGTTTAAATCAAGGTTTACCATTAGATATTAATTTATATGATAGCGTACTTTGGAGTGCTATAACACCTTTGTCTCAACTATCAGTAGCTAATAATAGTGCAAGCACTAAAATCCCAGATTTTACTGGCGGTACATGGAAAACTCCAAGAAATAATGAAGTGTTAAGAGATATTATTTAGCGAAATAAAGACTAGTTATCTCTTGTATTTGTTTATGATTAGAATCAACACTTTTCAATAGCTTAAATTGATTTTTTGCCCTGTCTAGATTTTGTTCAGGATGATTTACTTTGTAATAGATGTTTCCATTTAGATAGTCTGTTAAAAATCGTAATCCCATAATATATATCATAGTTTTTATAGATAGAGGCAAGTATGTAATCTCTAATTCACTTAAAACGGTTTTTGTATATATTGAATATCCTTTGCAATAGGCTTCGTAAAAATCAAGGTTAATTTCAACCAAATCAAGATTTTGTTCATCTTCTTTGGCTGTTGAACAAATGGATCGGATAGAATCTCCAAAATCGAAATGAACAATACCAGGCATTATGGTGTCAAGATCAATTACAGCTAATCCATTTCCATTTTTATCAAATAAAATGTTTGATAATTTAGTGTCATTATGGGTCACCCGCAACGGCATTTTATTTTCTGCTTTTAATTGCGAAATAATGCACATTTCTTCCCTATAATTAAAAACAATATTTAATAATTCGTTTATAAGTTTAATATCAATTTTAGTATTTTCCAATGCAGTATCAAATTGACCTAATCGCATTGGCATACTATGAAAATCTAATATAGTTTCTTTAAAATCCGTAGTTAGAACATCAGAGGTTTGTAGCAAAAAGTCTCCATATAGTTTTCCAGCTTCAAATACCATTTCTGTGTTTTGTGCTACATCAAACGTGTGTGAATTTGGTATATAAATCATTAGGTTCCAATAACTATTATTTGGGTCTATGTAAACGATAGAATTAGAATTGGTTTCAATAAACACTACAAATTGATAGTTAAGTGATGTAGTAATAGATTTAAAGTAATCACTTAATATTTGTTTATTATTAATAACGGCAATAACATTTTTAAAAACAGTTGTATTTATTTTTTGCAATACAAACTTCTTATTGGTAGATGTACAAATTAAATAAGTATCATTGATATGTCCAGATTGTAATTCAGAAAAGGAAACACATTCAGAGTCTATTTTGAAGTTTTTAGCAATTCTATTTATAGTTTTTAAATCTACCATAGTATTTCAGGGTAACACCTTTTGTTAATCAAACTTTCCAAATGTTTAGAAACCATTTTAGCATCTTCTTTATACGTTATTCCAAACCATTGCGAGTTGGTTTTTATAATTTTAAAGGTTTTTTTATCATTTAAAGCAGCTTCAACTACTTTAGTGATGTAGAATTCTGAATCGTCATTTTTATAATATTCCAAAAATTGATTAAATTCTCTTTCGGCTATGTCTAATATTTCCGAATTGAAACCCCAAAAATTCATTGAGACTATTGAATCATTTTGAATAGCTTTTATTGAATCTTTTTCAAGATAGCTAGTATGATTACTTCTTGTCGCTATTTGCTTTCTTTCAACTATATGGCTCAAATTGTTATTTACGCTGAAAAAGCATTCGCCTCGAGAAACACTGCCGTTTTGAGATAGTGTTTTATCTAATTGATAGCCAATGAGAAAATTGTCATTTTTTTTATTATTATTATTATTATTAAACAAAGACTCATACATCAGTTTAAAAGCTCCTTTACCATAAAAATCGTCTGCATTTATAATGGCGAACTTATCATTAACTAGTTCTTTCAACATTAATAATGCTTGTCCAGTTCCCCAAGGCTTTTTTCGATTAATAAATTTAAACTTTGTTGGAATGGAATCTATTTTTTGAATAACAAAACTCACCGAAATATGTTTAGGTAAAGTAGTAGCATACTTTTGCTGAAACTGATTTAATGTATTCTCGTTAACAATAATTACTATTGAATTAAATCCAGCTTGAATGGCATCATAGATTGAAAAATCTAAAATAGAATAATTCCTAGATGTCATCGAAAACAATTGTTTCAATCCTCCAAATCTGGATCCAAATCCAGCTGCCATTATTGCGAGTGTTTTTTTTTGCAAAGTTTATAAATAAAAAAAGCACCTATTAATAGGTGCTTTTAAAAATACTGTTTTTTTATTTAAAATTGATAGCGAATACCTAAAGCGATATCAAAATCTAAATCATTGTTGTTATAAATGTCATCTCCAAAACCAATTTCGGGTCTAAAATCTAACGATAATAATAACGGAATATCAAAATTGTATTCAATACCAACATCACCAGCAGCGAATATAAAAGTATCAGATATATCTTTTCCTCCAGGGTTTTCAAAGCTAAAAGAGCCTAAACCACCACCAAAACCAGCGTACCAATTAAAATCGCCATCTAAACCCCAAACCCATTGGTATAAACCAGCAAGTTTAAAGCCATCGTAGTTGGTGCCATCTCTCCAGCCTAAATCAATTTCTAATCGGTTGTTATCGCCTAAAGCCCTTTGATAGGATACTTCCGCACCAAGGCCATCACTATCACCTAATCGTAATCCAATAGCATTGTCTGCAATGTCTTGAGCATGTGATGAAAATACAAAAGCGAATACTGTAACTGATAATAAAAATAATTTCTTCATAAATATTGTTTTTAGTTTGATGTAATTATATACGGCCTATCATGTTAAAAAGACCATTTTTAAATATTCATTATGTTTTTGCAAAAATAACGCCAAAAATGTATTTATATTTAACTACTTAATTAGTTTTATAAAGATATTTGTTAGTAGATGACGTTAAATCCACATTTAAAGGAGTTAAGAGAAATATTAGAAGGTGAATTATATTATGATGATTTAATAAAATCTATATATGCTACGGATGCTTCGGTTTATAGAAAGCTGCCATTAGCAGTAGCGTACCCAAAAAACGCAGAAGATTTAAAGCAGCTTATTAAGTTCGCTAAAGCACATAAAACCTCATTAATTCCCAGAACTGCAGGAACTTCATTAGCAGGGCAATGTGTTGGAGATGGTATTGTAGTTGATGTCTCAAAATATTTTACAAAAATTATAGAGTTAGATGAAAAGGCACAAACTGTAACCGTTGAACCTGGTGTAGTGCGTGATACTTTAAATAATTACTTAAAACCATTTGGGTTGTTTTTCGGGCCAAATACATCAACATCAAACAGATGCATGATTGGGGGGATGGTAGGTAATAATTCTTCTGGAACTACATCTATTCAATATGGTGTAACTCGTGATAAGGTTATAGAATTACATACCATTTTAAGTGATGCTACCGAAGTTGTGTTTGGTGAATTGTCTTCGGAAGAATTTCAACAAAAAAAGACATTAGAAACTTTAGAAGGTAATATTTATAAAACCCTTTATAATGTGTTGAAACCTGGAGCTGTTCAAAAACAAATCATTGAATATTTTCCGAAACCAGAAATACATCGGAGAAATACAGGCTATGCTATAGATGAATTGATAAAATCAGACGTATTTTCGGAATCTTCTGAATCCTTTAATATGTGCAAACTTCTTTCTGGTAGTGAAGGCACATTGGCATTTACAACACAAATTACTTTAAAGCTAGATACCTTACCGCCACGGGAATCTATAATGATAGCTGCACATTTTGATAGTATTGAAAACTGTTTAAATGCTGTTGAATTCACCATGAAACATAATTTGTACAACTGTGAAATGATGGATAAAACCATTTTAGACTGTACAAAACATAATAAAACCCAACAAGAGAACAGACAATTTATAGAAGGAGATCCTCAGGCTATATTGATGTGTGAAGTAAAAGCAAAGACTTTAAGAGAAGTAGAAATTTTAGCAAACAACCTTGTTAATGATATTGATAAATCTGGATTAAGTTATGCGTTTCCAAGGCTTATAGGAAGTGATATAGATAAAGCAAACAATTTACGTAGTGCTGGATTAGGGCTGTTAGGAAATATTATTGGAGATAAAAAAGCGGTGGCATGTATTGAAGATACAGCTGTGGCATTGGTAGATTTGGCAAATTACATTTCTGAGTTTACGCAACTCATGAAAGACTATAAACAAGATGCTATTTATTACGCGCATGCCGGAGCTGGTGAATTGCATTTACGTCCTATTCTAAATTTAAAGAAAGGTGTTGATGTTACGTTATTTAGAAAAATAACGACCGATGTCGCGCATTTAGTTAAGAAGTACAAGGGCTCCATGAGTGGGGAGCATGGTGATGGGATAGTACGTTCTGAGTTTATTCCATTAATGATTGGTAAGAATAACTATCAAATATTAAAACAAATAAAAACGGCTTTTGATACAGACAATATTTTTAATCCAGGAAAAATAGTTGATGCTCTTCCTATGGATAAAAAGTTGCGTTATAAAGCCGATCGGGTAGAACCTAAAATAGAAACGTTACTAGATTTTTCAAAATCACAAGGCATTTTGAGAGAAGCAGAAAAGTGCAATGGCTCTGGAGATTGTAGAAAACTACCTGAATTTGGTGGTACCATGTGCCCAAGTTACCGGGCTACAAGAAACGAAAAAGATACAACACGAGCTAGAGCAAATGCGTTGCGAGAGTTTTTAACCAATTCAGAGAAATCAAATAAGTTCGATTACAAGGAATTAAAGGATGTTTTCGATTTATGTTTGAGCTGTAAAGCCTGTTCAAGTGAGTGTCCAAGTAGTGTGGATGTGGCAAGTTTAAAAGCTGAATTTCAGTACCAATATCAAAAAGAAAACGGGGTATCTTTGCGTACCAAATTGTTTGCTTATAATAATAAGTTAAATCAGTTAGGAAGTAAACTTCCTGGACTTGCAAATTTTGTTTTTTCAAACAGATTTACATCTACAATATTAAAAAAATCATTTGGTATTGCTAAAGAAAGAAGTTTGCCTTTTATTTCAAATAAAAGTTTAAGTAAGAGGTTTCAATTATCTGATAATAAATTGATTAAAAATAAAATTGCGAATTCCGTAATCCTGTTTAATGATGAATTTACAAATTATTTAGACACCCAAATAGGGGTTGATGCAATTGCACTTTTAACAGCATTAAACTACGAGGTTAAGTTGATTGACAATGCTGAGTCTGGACGGTCATTTTTATCAAAAGGTTTCTTAGAACAAGCCAAAGATGTTGCTAATAAAAACGTGTCTCTATTTAAAGATATGATTTCTTCTGACACACCATTAATAGGCAT
>NZ_CAJQQI010000069.1 GCF_905480415.1 uncultured Algibacter sp.
GAAGTAAAAGAAAAATATCCTCAAGTTCATATAGATTATTTTCAATCGAATATAGAAGGTGAGTTGATTGATAAACTGCAAGAAGTGGGGTTTAGTTGTGATGGTATCATTTTAAACGCTGCAGCTTACACACATACGTCTTTAGGTATTGGCGATGCTGTAAAAGCAATAGAAACACCCGTTGTAGAAGTTCATATTTCTAACACGTTTAATAGAGAAGAGTTTAGGCATCAATCGTTTATATCACCAAACGCTAGGGGCGTAATTCTTGGTTTTGGTTTGCAGAGTTATGAGTTGGCAATTCAAAGTTTTTTGAATTAGAATTTTAGAGATTTACAAACGTAAGTGTTAGACATAAAAAAAGTTCCAGAAATTTATTTCTGGAACTTTTTTTATGTCTAACAATTTTTATAGTCTATAAGTGAATTACCTCATCATAAGCATCAGCTACAGCTTCCATCACCGCTTCACTCATGGTAGGGTGAGGGTGAATTGTTTTTAACACTTCATGACCAGTAGTTTCAAGTTTTCTACCTAAAACAGCTTCAGCAATCATATCAGTAACACCAGCACCAATCATATGACATCCTAACCATTCGCCATATTTGGCATCAAAGATAACTTTTACAAAACCTTCTTTAGTTCCACTAGCACTGGCTTTACCAGATGCTGAAAATGGGAATTTACCGACTTTAATATCTAAACCTTTATCTTTCGCTTGCTTTTCAGTTAAACCAACAGATGCTATTTCTGGAGAACAATATGTACACCCAGGAATATTTCCATAGTCAATAGCTTCAACATGCAGTCCTGCAAGTTTTTCAACACAAAGAATCCCTTCCGCGGAAGCGACATGAGCTAAAGCTTGCCCTGGCGTTACATCTCCAATAGCATAATAACCAGGTATGTTGGTTTGGTAAAAATCATTTACAATAATTTTATCTCTATCAACTACAATACCTACGTCTTCAAGTCCTATGTTTTCAATGTTAGTTTTAATACCAACAGCACTTAAAATAATATCAGCTTCAAGAACTTCTTCGCCTTTTTTAGTTTTTACTGTAGCTTTTACGCTTTTTCCAGAAGTATCAACAGAGGTTACTTCAGCAGAAGTCATAATTTTAATGCCACTCTTTTTAAAAGAGCGTTCTAATTGTTTAGAAATATCTTCATCTTCAACAGGAACAATACCAGGTAAATATTCAACAATAGTGACATCGGTTCCCATAGAATTATAGAAATAAGCAAACTCAACTCCAATAGCACCAGAACCAACCACAATCATTTTCTTAGGTTGTTTCTTTAAGGTCATGGCTTGTCTGTATCCAATTACTTTTTCTCCATCTTGCGGTAAACTTGGTAACTCGCGAGTGCGGGCTCCTGTAGCAATAATAATATTGTCGGCACTATATTCTGTTCCATCAACATCAACTTTTTTTCCTGGTTTAATCTTTCCGTAACCATTAATAACGTCAATTTTGTTCTTCTTCATTAAAAACTGAACACCTTTGCTCATACCATCTGCAACACCACGACTACGGTTAACTACAGCATCAAAATCATGAGCAGCATCTTTAACAGTTAAACCATAATCTTCTGCATGCTTAAGATATTCAAATACTTGCGCAGATTTCAATAAAGCTTTTGTTGGAATACAACCCCAGTTTAAGCATACGCCACCAAGATTTTCTTTTTCAATAATAGCGGTTTTAAAACCTAATTGTGATGCTCTAATAGCTGTTACATAACCACCAGGACCACTTCCAAGAACAATAATATCGTATTTACTCATCTGTTAAAGTTTAAGCTGCGAATTTACAAAATCGAATTTGAATAATAAATTTTAGAAACCTATAAATTTATATCTTTTGCTACCTTTGCCATCATGGATAAAAATCTGAACATCACTAAAACCAGTTACCCTCGAATTGTAATTATTGGTGGCGGTTTTGCTGGGGTTGCCCTTGCAAAAAAATTATCGAAGCAAGAAGTGCAAGTTGTGCTTTTAGATAAGAATAATTATCACACATTTCAGCCTTTATTGTATCAAGTGTCTACTGGAGGTTTAGAACCAGATTCTATTGCTTACCCAATAAGAAAAATTTTAAAAGACTTTCCTAATTTCTATTTTAGGATGGCGGTTGTTGAAGAAATAGATACAGATAAGAACAAAGTAAAAACAAATATTGGTAATTTAAAATTTGATTATTTGGTTGTGGCTTCAGGTTCTACAACAAACTTTTTTGGAAATTCTGAAATAGAAAAGCATAGTATGGCAATGAAAACCATACCACAGTCCTTAAATTTAAGAAGTTTAATTCTTGAAAATTTTGAGGAAGCTTTATTGACTTCAGATTTAAACGAACGAAATGCTTTAATGAACTTTGTTATTGTTGGAGGTGGGCCAACGGGAGTAGAGCTTGCTGGTGCTTTAGCAGAAATAAAGAAAGGGATTCTCCCTAAAGATTACCCGGATTTAGATACACGCTCGGCACAAATACATATTGTTCAATCTGGTGATTGTATATTAAAAGGGATGAGTGGAAAGGCTTCGGCAAAGGCAGAAGATTTTCTTGAAAAGTTAGGTGTAAATATTTGGAAAAACGTTCGGGTCACAAGCTATGATGGAAAAACGGTAACCACAAATACCGATTTAACTTTTGAAACAGCAACCTTAGTTTGGGCTGCAGGTGTTAAAGGCGCTACTATAAAAGGTTTAGATGCAGAGGAGTTCGTAACCAGAGGGAATAGATTATTAGTAAACCAATTCAATCAAGTAAAAGGGTTCAGACATATTTTTGCTATTGGTGATATTGCATGTATGGTTTCAGATGCGTTTCCACATGGCTTTCCTATGATGGCTCAACCTGCCATACAACAAGGCGACCAACTTGGAGAAAATATTTTAAAATTTATTGAACAAAAACCAATGAAAGCCTTCGTTTATAAAGATAAAGGTGCTATGGCTACCATAGGAAGAAACAAAGCGGTTGTAGATTTGCAACATTATAAATTTCAAGGTGTTTTCGCATGGTATGTTTGGATGTTTGTACATCTTTTCTTTTTAATAGGTTTTAGAAATAGAATGGTGGTATTTGTAAATTGGGTATATAATTATGTCCGCTTTGATCGAGAAGCTCGATTAATAATTAGACCTTTTAAAAAGAGACTTAAAAAGTAATTAGTAGAATGATTAATACAACATCTATATAAAATATCTGACTGTAAACGTCGTTTTTTCAGCTATTTTGATTAAATTGAGTGATATTAATCAACAAAAACCTTTTTAAAAATGAAAAAACATGTCATTATTATCATGATGCTTTTCACGTGCATCATGTTTTCGCAAACAAAAAAAAACGGAACCGTTTACAATGAGCATCCTGCAATAAATGCAGTGGAAACCATGATGCAAGCCTATTTTGATGGAGATGCAGATAAAGTAGCAAGTTATTTAACCGATGATTTTAAGGCTTGGGATGGCGTAAGTACAAATAAAGACGCTAAAGGAAATCCCAAGGATAATTTTTTAAATGGTGTAAAATGGGTTAAAGAAAATTTACTATACTCGAGTTATAAAAGAACATCTGGGGCTTATCCTGATGCAATAAAATATAAAGGCGACACAGGGTTGTGGGTGCAAACATGGGATCACTTAAAAGCAATTGACGCTAAAACTGGCGTAAGAATTGATATGCCAATACATCGTCTTTATCAAATGACAGATGATAATAAAGTTAAAAGCATGATTACCTATGATAATGATTTACCTTGGGCAGAAAGAAGAAGTAGTTTTGCGTCGAGAACAAACGGTACAATTTATAACAACCATGATAATATTAATACCGTTAGATTAATGATGGGTGCTTTGGAAAATGGTGATGCTGACAAAGGGTTTAGCTATTTTACTGAAGATGCAACTTTTAGTAATTTAGACATGGCTGAGGGTGTAAGGGCTACTTTAGCTGAAGAAAAAGAAGGGTTTTTAGGAATGCTCGAAAATTGGACTATTACTAGCATTGATGTTCAGGGATATCCCGATTATTTAGAATATGAGTTAGGGAATGCTAAAGTTGTACAGTCTTGGTGGATTGCGAGAATGACAAGAAAGTCTGATGGAAAAAAAGTAAAATTACCATTAATGATGACTCATGATTTTAATGATGAAGGTGAAATAACAGGGGAGAATGGTTATTATTCATTACGAGTGTTGTCAGTAAAATAAATTTTAAGTGTAATAAAAAGAATCCTTCAAATTAAATTTTGGAGGTTTTTTTTTGAGTAAATTCTTTATCTCTTCGTCGCCATTCTTTTTCTCCATCTTCCGTTAAAAAGTTTGTTCAGCTACTAATTATATTGCCAACTATATATATTTATTTATTTTCAATAAACTTAAGTGAAACTCCATTTATACAATGACGCTTACCAGTAGTGTTTTTTGGGCCATCATTAAAAACATGACCTAAGTGTCCACCGCAAGTGGCACAATGTTCTTCTGTTCTAGCATAACCTAAATCGTAATCTGTTGAAAATGCAACATTGTCTTCAACCTCTCTATCAAAACTTGGCCATCCTGATCTAGAATCATATTTATGTTCACTTTTAAATAAGGGTGTGTCACAACCTTTACATATATAAATACCTGCTTCATTATTTTTGTTAAACGGGCTAGTAAATGCACGTTCGGTACCCGCCTTTCTTAATACATTAAACTCTATTGCCGTTAACTGAGTTTTCCATTCAGCTTCAGTTTTCATGACTTTATAAATTTCTGTTTTCTCGTTTGATTTTTTTTGTGCTGAAGAGTTGCAGTTGAAAAATAGAGTTAAGGCAAAAACCATTAATATTTTATTCATAATTATTAGTTTTAAATATTTAAGTCGGTATATAACATAAAACATAACAATAATAAAATACTGATTAAGTTCTGTTTAATGTTCAATGTTTTTTATTTTTGATATTGGGTGACAAATAAACAACTTTAGTGTCTAAAGATTAAAGATACAATTTTTGTATTTTTAAGAATCAGATAAAACCTTTGAAAGATGAAGATAAAAAATACATTTTTTTTAATAGCCATTGTGACTTTAGTTTTTGCATGTGCTACTAATCCTTTTACAGGAAAGAAAACCATGGCATTAGTTCCGAATTCCCAATTATTTCCTACGGCCTTTGCTCAATATAGTCAGTTCCTCAATGAAAATAAAATAGTTACAGGAACTAAAGATTCTGAGATGATAACTAGGGTGGGGCAGCGTATTGCTGTTGCTGCTGAAAGGTGGTTAAATGCTAATGGGCATCAAGCTTATTTAAAAGATTATAAATGGGAGTACAACTTGGTTGATGATAAGACAGTTAATGCTTGGTGTATGCCAGGTGGTAAAATTGTGTTTTATACAGGTATTTTACCAATAGCTGAAAATGAAGCAGGTGTTGCAGCTATTATGGGACATGAGGTGGCACATGCCTTAGCGAATCACGGACAGCAGCGTATGAGCGCAGGAATGTTGCAGCAATTTGGAGCTGTAGCAGGTAATATTGCTATTAAAGACGAAAAATCAAGAAATGCGTTTAATCAGTATTATGGTGTAGGATCACAAGTTGGTGTTATGTTACCTTTTAGTAGAGGTCATGAAACAGAGTCTGATCAAATTGGGATTTATTTAATGGCTATTGCGGGTTATAATCCAGAAGAAGCTTCTAAACTATGGAAACGAATGAAGGCCAATAGTGGCGGACAAGCACCGCCTGAGTTTTTAAGTACACACCCATCAAACGATACTAGAATTGCTAACCTAAAAGCATGGGCGCCAAAAGCCAAAGTAGAAGCTGAAAAATTTGGTGTTACGACATTTAGACAAAAATAAATGACTTTATAAATAAAAATATTGATTATTTTAGACGCTGCTCATAAAAGGGCAGCTTTTTTATTATGGCAATATTAGAAAAAGGAAGTAAAAAGCTTCTTAATGCTTGGGCTTTTTACGATTGGGCCAATTCAGTTTATACGCTTACTATAGCGTCATCTATATTTCCAATATTTTATTCAGCTTTATTTATTAAGAGTACCTCGCAAATCAAAACAGTTTGGGCCTTTGGGTTTGAGTTTAAAAGTACCGCACTAATTACTTTTGTAACCGCATTTACATTTTTAGTAGTCGCATTTACATCGCCAATCATTTCTGGTGTTGCCGATTATGTTGGAAATAAAAAAAGTTTTTTAAAATTTTTCTGTTATGTCGGAAGTGCTGGTTGTATTGGTTTATATTGGTTCGATATCGCGCCAGAAAAAATACATTTAAGTTTGCTGTTTTACTTTATGGGTTTGATAGGATATTGGGGGAGTTTGGTATTTTACAATTCTTATCTGCCAGACATCGCTTTTCCTGAACAACAAGATTTTGTTAGTGCTAAAGGCTTTTCACTAGGTTATTTAGGGAGTGTGCTTCTACTCATTTTTAATTTACTGATGGTTATGTTTCCACAGTTATTTGGGTTTGATATTAGTATATCGAATTCTATAATGGAAAATGGATCAGAAACTGAAATTAATGAGGCTATGAATGCAGCGAAAGATATTGCGTCTTTTCAGGCTATGAAAACATCATTTATAACAGTTGGTATTTGGTGGGCTTTGTTTAGTCAATATTCATTTTATTATTTACCTAAAGGTGTGTCCTCTGGTCATAAAGTAACAAAAGCTGTAATTTTTAATGGATTAAGAGAATTGCGTCAGGTTTGGAATCAATTAAAATTGAACTTAAGACTAAAACGATATTTGTATGCTTTTTTTGTGTTTAGTATGTCGGTACAAACCATTATGCTTGTAGCAGTGTATTTTGGCGAAGAAGAAATTTCATGGGGAGGAGAAAGTGATAAAACAATGGGATTAATAATAAGTATTTTGGTTATTCAATTGGTAGCAATATTAGGCGCGTTCTTAACATCTAGAGCATCTTCAAAATTCGGGAATATTAAAACACTAATTGTTGTTAATTTTATATGGATGGCATTATGTTTTTATGCTTATTTAATGAAAACCCCAATGCAGTTTTATATAGCAGCGAGCTTTGTTGGTTTGGTAATGGGAGGAGTGCAGTCTCTAGCGCGTTCTACATATTCAAAATTTTTACCAGAGACAGAAGACACTACTTCTTATTTTAGTTTTTATGATGTTGCAGAAAAAATAGGGATTGTTATTGGCATGGTTATATTCGCATTTATAGATCAAATAACGGGGAGTATGCGTAATGGTATTTTGTTCTTGGTTCTTTTCTTTCTGGGTGGAATTATATTATTGTTTAGAGTGCCAAAAGAAAATAAGATACATTAGAAAACGCCACTCATTGCGTGGCGTTTTTATACAAAACTGTTTGTTTTTTGATAAATTAGTTTTTAAAAAGTGTTACGCTTCCGTAATCAGAATCAATAGATATATTATTGGTCGATGATGAACTGCCATAATACCCTTGATAGAATTTATCTGATGAATCTTTTATTTCTTTTGTAATTGTTAAGTTGTCGCTATCTCTTAATGAGCCATAGTCTAAATCAATAGTAAAGTTGAAATTGTAAGTAGAAGCATATCCTATTTTAATACCTGTGTAATCAGATTTAATAGTTGCGTTACGTGCATTTTCGTTCATACGGTTTATTTTAATGGATCCATAATCAGCTTTAAGTGTCAAACTCTTATAAATATCTCCAATTACAGTAGTTAAATAATCGCCATTTCCAATAATATTATTTGCTTTGTCTATTTTTATACTTCCGTAATCACAGTTGTAATTTACATCTTCAGCAATTTCAATTTTTGAATTTGTGTAATCCGCATTTATATCTATATTTTTTGTTTTAGAAATGGTGAAATCGCTATAATCAGCATTTATTTTTCCGCTTTTTATATATTCAAAATAGCTTCCTTTTGTGTAATCGAAATTAAAAACATTCCCTTCTGCCATTAACTCTTTAGTGGTAATTTTGCCATAATCACAATTAATTTCTGCTTTACCTTTGAGCTTATCTAGATTAATATTTCCATAATCGTTGTTTAGGTTTACCTTTCCCGAAATAGGCATTTTAACAACATAATTTATTTTTATATTCACATCATTTTTACTGCCCCAATTCCACCAAGAATTTGAACTCTTTTTTCCGAATAATGTTTCTGCCGCTACCCAATCTTTGGATGCCGAAAATTTTACATCAATTTCATTTAATCGCTTTTCTGTTTTTTCTTCATTATTGCCAGAAGCTGTTATTTTAATTTCAAATACGATTCTATTTTCGTTCCAAGTAATAACATCTATATTTCCATAACTATTATTTATTTTTAAAGTAGCGTTAGAATTTACTGCAAATTCTTTATTGATAGTTTTTGTTTTTTCATGTTTGTTCTTTATTTCTGGTGTAGCCGAAATAACTAGGGGCAGCATTAAAAATGCCAGAATAGTTTTAAATTGTCGTGCTCGTGTCATGTGATGAGTTTTTTAATTGTTTTACGATTTCTATTTGATTTAATGTGTTTTTTAAGATGTCTATTCTATTTTGAAAATTGGAAATCATGGCATATATAACGCGACTATCATCACCGCTATTTGTTAAATCTACTTTTAACTTTGTATAGTCGTTTTCCAGTATTTTTATTTGCTTTAAAGCATCATTTATAAGATTTTGAGCTATGGGTGAAGCCTCTTCTTTTAGTTTATTTAATTCTTCATTAATAGCTGAAGTAAAAAAGTTTTGTGTTTCTTCCATTTTTGGAGACACACTGGCTAAATCTCTTGATTCGTTTTGTTGCAGGCTTCCAATAAACAAGGTAATTATAAGAGTGACAGAAGCCGCGATGCCTATAAAAGGCTTCCATAAATTCTTTTTCTTCTTATTTAAACTTGAATCTTGAGTTTTTAATTTTTGAAAGAATCGTTCTTGATGTCCTAAATCTGGGTTTTCTGTATCAAATTTATTTTCAAGACTTTTAAATAAGTTGTCTATTTTGTTTTTACTCATTATGTTTTCTTTAAGCGTTAACTACTTGTAATTTTTTCCTTAAACTTTCTTTCGCTCTAGAAATTGTAGTTCTACAATTCGCATTAGATATGTTCATTATTTTACTAATTTCTTCAATGTCATAACCTTCAATAAGGTTTAAGGTTAAAGCTAATCTGTAATTGTCTTTCAGTGTTTTCATAGAATTTAAAACTTGCTGCGCTTTTAAGTTTGTAAATTCATAATCACTACTAATTCCATCTTCTTCATTTTCAACTTTGTATAATATATCATCAATAGGAACTTCATTATTTTTAATGGTTTTCTTATAATGATAAATACTGTTATTGATAACAATCCGTTTTAGCCATGGTCCGAAAGTTGCTATGTTTTTTAGGCTTTCTAATTTTGTAAATGCCGTTAAAAACGAATCTTGCATAATGTCTTCAGCTTCAAAATTGTTTTTTACAATCCGTAATGAAACATTATACATAGCTTTGTAATACCTATTATAAATCTCTAATTGCGCAGATTGATTTCCAGATTTACAAAGGGTAACGAGCTGCTCGGTATTTAGTTTGGTTAGCGTCACAAAAAAATGGTTGTTATAGTATAGATACTTATCGTTTTAATTTGTTACAGTTTTTCAAAAAAAAATCCTACTTTAAGGTTAAAGTAGGATTTTAATTAGTGTTAAATTTATTAGATTTAAGACTCTGTCGGCTTTTCAGCTTTCTCAATACTAATGCTTAATTCATCAGTTTTGGTGTCTAAATCTATTTTAATATGATCACCTTCTTGCAGATGTGATGCCACAATCTCTTCAGCTAGAGCATCTTCAACATATTTTTGAATAGCTCTTTTAAGAGGTCTTGCTCCATATTGTTTATCAAAACCTTTTTCAGCTATATAATTTTTGGCACTTTCAGTGAGTGTTAAAATGTAGCCTAAGCCTTTAATCCTCGTTAAAAGTTTCTCTAGTTCAATATCAATAATTTTATTAATATCCTCTTTCTCTAGGGCATTAAATATAACAACATCATCAATTCTATTTAAGAACTCAGGAGCAAATGATTTTTTCAAAGCATTTTCTATAACACTTCGTGCATTGTCATCTTCTTGAGCCTTTTGTGATGCTGTGCCGAAACCTATACCTGTTCCAAAGTCTTTAAGCTTACGAGCACCAATATTAGACGTCATAATAATAATCGTATTTCTAAAATCAATCTTTCTTCCTAGGCTATCTGTTAAATAACCATCATCAAGCACTTGAAGCAACATATTAAATACATCTGGATGTGCTTTTTCAATTTCATCTAATAGAAGAACAGCATAAGGTTTTCTTCTGATTTTTTCAGTAAGTTGCCCGCCTTCTTCATAACCTACATATCCTGGAGGTGCACCAATTAATCTAGAGATAGCAAATTTCTCCATGTATTCACTCATGTCAATTCTAACAAGTGAATCTTCACTATCGAATAATTCGCTAGATAAAACTTTGGCTAACTGTGTTTTACCAACCCCGGTTTGACCTAAAAATATAAATGAACCAATGGGTTTGTTTGGGTCTTTAAGACCTGCTCTATTACGCTGGATAGCCTTAACTACTTTAGCAACTGCCTCATCTTGACCAATTACTTTTCCTTTTATGAGGTTTGGTAAATCGGCAAGCTTATTAATCTCAGTTTGAGCGATTCTATTCACAGGAACTCCGGTCATCATAGAAACCACATCTGCGACATTATCTTCAGTTACAATTTCACGATGCTGTTTCGTTTCTTCTTCCCATTTTTCTTGCGCAATAGTTAGTTCTTTTTCAATACGCTTTTCGTCATCTCTAAGTTTTGCAGCTTCTTCATATTTTTGTTTTCTAACAACTGCATTTTTAGTTTCTTTAATGCTTTCTAGTTGTTTTTCAAGTTCTGTAATTTGCTTTGGCACTTCTATATTTGTAATATGCACACGAGATCCAGCCTCGTCTAGAGCATCAATAGCTTTGTCTGGTAAAAATCGTTCGGTCATATATCTATTTGTTAATTTTACACAAGCTTCAATAGCTTCCGGAGTATAATCAACATTATGATGCTCTTCGTATTTTTCTTTTATATTATTTAGAATTTCAATAGTTTCTTCAACTGTAGTTGGCTCAACAATAACTTTTTGGAAACGACGCTCTAAAGCACCATCTTTTTCTATATACTGTCTGTATTCATCTAAAGTTGTAGCACCAATACATTGAATTTCACCTCTTGCTAAAGCAGGTTTAAACATGTTTGAAGCATCTAAACTTCCTGTTGCACCACCAGCTCCAACAATGGTATGTATTTCATCAATAAATAAAATAACATCATCATTTTTTTCAAGCTCATTCATTACAGCTTTCATGCGTTCTTCAAACTGACCACGGTATTTTGTACCAGCTACCAGGCTTGCTAAATCTAAAGTAACCACACGCTTGTTAAACAAAATACGTGACACTTTTCGTTTAACAATTCTAAGCGCTAAACCTTCAGCAATGGCAGATTTACCAACACCAGGCTCTCCAATTAAAAGTGGATTATTTTTCTTTCTTCTACTTAAAACTTGAGAAACGCGCTGAATTTCCTTTTCTCTACCCACTACAGGGTCTAACTTACCTTCTTCAGCCATCGCTGTTAAATCACGCCCAAAATTATCTAAAACAGGGGTTTTAGACTTCTTGTTAGACTTTCCAGCAGGAGCATTAAAAATATTATCTTTTGTTGAATCCTCTTCAGGAGAATTGTCGTCGTCTTGAAATTCTGACTTAGGTTCCGTAAAATTATTATCGTTTGTAATCATAAGTTTAAATTGTTCTTTAACATTATCGTAGTCAACTTTAAGCTTATTTAATAGCTTTGTAGTGGGGTCGTTTTCGTTTCTTAAAATGCAAAGCAATAAATGTGCTGTGTTAATTGACGTGCTTTGAAATAATTTTGCTTCTAAGAATGTGGTTTTCAGAGCGCGTTCTGCTTGCCTTGTAAGGTGTAGATTTGTTTTTTGATTAGAAGCTATAGTCGTATTAGGGTTCGCCGGACTTAATATTTCAACTTTGCGCCTTAAATGATTTAAGTCAATATTTAAGGTATTAAGTATATTTATTGCTTTTCCATCACCATCACGTAAAAGCCCTAACATTAAATGTTCAGTGCCAATAAAATCGTGACCTAAACGCAAAGCTTCTTCTTTGCTATAAGCAATAACATCTTTTACTCTTGGGGAAAAATTATCATCCATAATCGTTTGTGCTTTCTGCATTAAAAATAGTAAAACATTTTACTAAAGTCAAAAACTATACCTAAAATTGTATGTAAATTGCTAATTGACGAAAAAATCTTTATAAAATCAAAATTTTAGCACTCATACTTATCAACCAAATAAGCCGTTTAAATTGTTAATAAATCACATTAAAAAGGAAGCTTGATAGTCTTGCTATGACTGACGAAATTCTTATATTAGCATGTTTTGAAAATCACATAAAATTAAATTCAAATATTTATGGCAGAAGGAGAAAAATTAATCCCGATTAATATTGAGGATGAGATGAAATCGGCATACATTGATTATTCAATGTCGGTCATTGTGTCACGTGCTTTACCAGATGTAAGAGATGGTTTAAAACCAGTTCATAGACGTGTGCTTTATGGCATGCACGAACTTGGTATTAGAGCAAATACGGCACATAAAAAATCTGCAAGAATAGTTGGGGAAGTTTTAGGTAAGTATCACCCACATGGCGACACCTCGGTTTACGACGCTATGGTGCGTATGGCTCAAGAATGGAGTTTGCGTTATATGCTTGTTGATGGACAAGGAAACTTTGGTTCTATTGATGGAGATAGTCCTGCAGCAATGCGTTATACAGAAGCGCGTATGCAAAAAATATCTGAGGATATGTTGGCAGATATTGATAAAGAAACAGTAGACCACAAGTTGAATTTTGATGATACCCTGCAAGAGCCGACGGTTTTGCCAACGCGTATTCCAGGACTTTTAGTTAATGGTGCATCTGGTATTGCAGTAGGTATGGCAACGAATATGCCTCCTCACAATTTAACTGAAGTTGTGAACGGAACCATTGCGTACATAGAGAATAACGATATTGAAATTGACGAGTTAATTACTCACATTAAAGCACCAGACTTTCCAACTGGCGGAACTATTTATGGTTACGATGGGGTAAAGGAGGCTTTTCATACAGGGCGTGGACGTGTAATGATGCGTGCCAAAACCAATATTGAGGAGGTGAATGGTCGTGAATGTATTATAGTTGACGAGATTCCTTACCAAGTGAATAAGGCAGATATGATCAAGAAAACTGCTGATTTGGTAAACGATAAAAAGTTAGAAGGTATTTCGCTTATTCGTGATGAATCTGATAGAAATGGGATGCGCATTGTTTACGTTTTAAAACGTGATGCTATTCCAAATATCGTATTAAATAAATTATTTAAGTACACAGCGTTACAATCCTCATTTAGTGTAAATAACATTGCATTAGTTAATGGACGTCCACAGATGTTAAACTTAAAAGAGTTAATTCATTATTTCGTTGAACACAGACATGAAGTTGTTGTAAGACGAACTACTTATGAATTGCGTAAAGCGGAAGAAAGAGCACATATTTTAGAGGGATTAATTATTGCTTCTGATAATATTGATGAAGTTATAAAAATTATTAGAGCGTCATCAAATGCTGATGAGGCTAGAAATAATTTAATTGAACGTTTTAAACTTTCTGAGATTCAAGCTAAAGCTATTGTTGAGATGAGACTACGTCAGTTGACTGGTTTAGAACAAGATAAGCTTCGTAAAGAATATGAGGAAATAATGAAGACTATTATCGATCTTAAAGATATTTTAGATAAGAAAGATCGTAGAATGGATATCATTAAAGGTGAATTAGAAGTTGTTAGGGATAAGTATGGCGATGAGCGTCGTTCGGTTATTGAATATGCTGGAGGGGATTTAAGTATAGAAGATATGATTCCTAACGAAAAAGTAGTCATTACAATTTCGCATGCTGGTTATATTAAGCGTACATCTTTAACAGAATACAAAACACAAAATAGAGGTGGAGTTGGTCAAAAAGCATCAACGACGCGAAACGAAGACTTCTTAGAGCATTTATTCGTTGGTACAAACCATCAATATATGTTATTCTTCACCCAAAAGGGAAAATGTTTTTGGATGCGTGTTTACGAAATACCAGAAGGTAGTAAAACATCGAAAGGAAGGGCGATACAAAACCTTATAAATATTGAGCAAGACGACAAAGTAATGGCGTTTATTTGTACTCAAGATTTAAAGGACGAAGCTTACATTAATAGTCATTATGTAATAATGGCCACTAAAAAAGGACAAGTTAAAAAGACATCATTAGAGCAATATTCTAGACCGAGAACAAATGGTATCAATGCGATTACTATTAAAGATGGTGATGTGTTACTGGAAGCTAAGTTAACAACAGGTGAAAGCCAAGTCATGTTAGCATTAAAATCCGGTAAAGCTATTCGTTTTGAAGAAGCAAAAACAAGGCCAATGGGACGTGGTGCTTCTGGTGTAAGAGGAATTAGATTACAAAATGAAAAAACGGATGAAGTCATTGGTATGATTGCAGTAGATGACATGGATAGTAACATCTTAGTAGTTTCCGAAAATGGTTATGGTAAGCGTTCTAGTTTAGAAGATTACCGAATAACTAATCGTGGAGGGAAAGGTGTGAAAACCATTTCTATTACCGAAAAAACAGGTGACTTAGTATCTATAAAGAATGTAACCGATGATGATGATTTAATGATTATCAACAAATCTGGAATTGCTATTCGTATGGCGGTAAAAGATTTAAGAGTTATGGGAAGAGCTACTCAAGGGGTTAAATTAATTAACTTAAAAGGAAACGATTCTATAGCTGCTGTTGCAAAAGTAATGCATGATGAAGATGAGGTAGAAGATGTTGAGGGTGTTGAAGGCATTGAAAATACTGATGTTTCGGAAGATGGCACAACTCTTGATATTAATACTGACAATAATAACACTGAAAATTAAACTTAATATTATTTAAAATGAAGAAACAATTAATCATAGCTTTAGCGTTTTCAATAAGTGCACTCTCATTTGCGCAAAAGAAAGAATTGAAGACTGCTGAGAAAGCTATTAAAAACAACAATTATGCAGAGGCCAAAGCAGCTATTAGTCAGGCTGAGGGCTTAATGTCTGCCATGGATACAAAATCCAAGGCTAAATTTTATTATGTAAAAGGTCAAGTATTGTATGCTAATGGTAAAGGATCAATGGCGGATATTGATGCAGCTATTGAAAGTTTAGGGAAAGTTGAAGGTGCGTATGTTGCAGAAATTAAGCAGTTAAAACAAAGGATGTTTAGCGGAGTATTAACAACAGGTAACGAAGCTTACGAAAGTAAAGATTATTCAAAAGCTTCAAAGTATTTTGAAAAGGCATACAGAATTACTGAAGTAGATACTTTATTTCTTTACTATGCGGCATCTACAGCCGTTAGTGAAAAAGAGTATGACAGAGCTTTAGTATTATACGAAGAGCTTAAAGACTTAAATTATACAGGTATTGAAAAACAATATTTTGCTACGGATAAGGAATCTGGTAAAGAAGTTGTTTTTGATAAAGCGACTCGTGATCTTTATGTTAAGGCTAAAAGTCATATTAAACCGGGAGAACGTTTATCAGAATCTAAGAAGCCAGAAATTGTTAAAAATGTAGCATTAATATATGTTAATAAAGGCGATAATGAAAAAGCTATTGCTGCGATGAAAGAAGCACGAGCAGAAAGTCCGGATGATATTGGTCTGATTTTAAATGAAGCTAACGTTCATTACAAAATGGGAAATACAGAGGAGTTTAAAAACCTTCTGAAGAGAGCAACAGAGCTAGATCCGGAGAATGCTGAATTACAATATAATTTAGGTGTTATTGCATCAGAGTCTAAGGATATAGAAGGAGCAAAAAAGTATTATACTAAAGCGATGGAGCTAGACCCTAACTACATTAATGCTTATATAAACATGTCTGCTTTAGTTTTAGGAGAAGAAGCAGCTTTGATTGAAGAAATGAATGGATTAGGGACTTCAAAGGCTGATGATAAGCGCTATGACGAGTTAAGAGCTGAACGTCAAAATATTTATAAAAATGCTATTCCATATCTAACCAAAGCTCTTGAAATAGATTCTGAAAGTATTAATGCTGCTCAAACATTAATGAATATTTATAGTGTTTTAGGTGAAACAGAGAAGTTTAAAGTTTTAAAAGAAAAAGTGGATGCGTTAATTGCTGACGAGTAACTATTCTTTTAAAAAAGTAATATAAAAAAAGCTGCATTTACAGCTTTTTTTATATTACTTTTTTAATAACTCGTAGTTTATGTGTGTGTGTATTTTTGTCAACATTATAGATGCCAGAGTGGTCTAAACGATCTATTCTAACTTTGCCATGAGCATGTATAACATAGTTGTCTTTCATTATGATACCAACATGAATAATTTCACCTTCACTGTTATCAAAAAAAGCTAAATCACCTGGCTCACTTTCTTCTATAAAGCTCAATGCTTCGCCTTGTGTGGCTTGTTGTGATGCATCACGTAATAACTTGTAACCGTTAAGTTTGTATACCATTTGTGTAAAACCAGAACAGTCAATACCAAAAGGTGTTTTTCCTCCCCATAAGTATGGCGCGTTTAGAAAAGTAAAAGCGGTTTGAATTATATTAGATTTTGTATTTTTTTCATTAATTGAAGCACCATCATATTTATGGTTTAGAAGTGATAGTCCGTTCAAGCTCGATCCAATAGTAATTGGAAATAATTGATTGTTGTCATCTTCAATAAACTCTACTAAATCAGTAGATAATTTCGGTTTCTCTTTACAGAGAGCATTATATTGGTCTTCAGATATTTCAACATATTGTTTGTTGTCAACCCAACCTTCATATTTGTCAAAAGCCAACCTAATTTTACTCCATTGCTTACGTTGCTCTAAGACTTTAAAAAAATCACCGTAAATCACTTGCGAAACTAATTCGCTAGTGTCTGCAGGGTCGTCTCGAAGCGGAACAAGGCTTAAATTACAAATACCGTATTGCATTAAATACTTTTAGTTACGTTCTATAATCATTGCTGAAGCTCCACCACCACCATTACAAATTGCAGCAGCACCAATTTTAGCATTATTTTGTTCTAAAACATTTAATAAAGTAATCAGAATTCTTACTCCAGAGCACCCGAGAGGATGTCCTAGGGAAACAGCGCCACCATTAACGTTAACGTTTTTATCAGTAAGCCCTAAAATTTTCATGTTTGCTAAACCAACTATAGAAAATGCTTCATTAAATTCAAAAAAATCAATATCATCTATGGAAACACCAGCTTTATCAAGTGCCTTTGGTAGGGCTTTTGCTGGAGCAGTTGTAAACCATTCAGGCTCCTGCGCTGCATCTGCATAACTTTTTATAGTTGCTAAGGGTTTTAATCCCAATTCATCTGCCTTTTCTTTACTCATTAAAACCATCGCACCCCCGCCATCGTTAATAGTAGATGCATTGGCCGCAGTTACGGTGCCATCTTTTGTAAAAGCTGGACGTAATTGCGGAATTTTATCCATTCTAACATTGGTGTATTCTTCATCTTTAACAACAATTATAGGTTCTCCACGGCGCTGAGGAACTTCAACAGGAACTACTTCATTGTTAAATTTACCCGTTTCCCAAGCTTCAGCAGAACGCTCATACGATTGAATGGCATAAGCATCTTGTTCTTCCCTAGAAAACTCATATTTAGTAGCGCAGGCATCAGCACAAACACCCATGGCGTTTTGATCATAAGCATCAACTAAGCCATCCTTCTGCATGCCATCAACTAATGTCGCTGGTCCAAATTTAGTGCCATTTCTGGCGTATAAATAGTGTGGAATAAGACTCATATTTTCCATACCGCCGGCCACAACAATATCAGCGTCGCCTAATGCTATAGATTGAGCAGCCTGCATAACAGTTTTCATACCAGAAGCGCATACTTTATTTATAGTTGTACAAGGCACAGTATTCGGTATGCCGGCATAAATAGCAGCTTGTCTTGCAGGAGCTTGTCCAGTGCCAGCCTGTACAACATTACCCATTAACACTTCTTCAACAAGCTCGGGTTTTAAATTTATTTTTTCTAAAGCGCCTTTTATCGCAATAGCTCCTAATTTAGGAGCAGGAATAGTTGATAAAGCACCTAAAAAACTTCCTATTGGAGTTCTTGCAGCAGAAACAATAACGACTTCTCTGTTCATCAGTCTAACAATTTAGTTTAATACGCGCTAAAATAACGATTTTTTAGTAGAAATTTGAAAGATTAGATGTTTATAAAAAATGGTAAAAGCTTATAAATTTATTACATTTGATTTCTAGATGAAAGACTTCATAAATAAATTATATAGAAACCATTCCTTAATTTATAAAGGGCTACTATTTATATGTACAACTTTCTTAATTGTATATCTATTTCCCAAAAGCGGAAAGTTTAAATATAATTTTGAAAAAGGTAAACCATGGCAGTCTGAAAGTTTACAGGCACCTTTTGGTTTTGCCATTAAAAAGACTGATGAAGAAATAGCGATAGAAGAAAAGGGTGTTATTGATAATGCCATGCTGTATTTTGATTTAGATAATTCCATACTGAAAAAGGTTAATGATGCTTACGAAGAACAGTTTAAAGCTATTTTTCCGGATACTATACCAAATAGCATTTCTAATAAATTATATAAAACGGGGGAAGGTATTTTTTCTGAGTTATATAAATATGGTGTTTTAAGTGATAATTACGATTTTTCTAAAGACAGATCCATCGTTGTTCTTGATGGAAGAGAAAAAAAGCTAGATGGTTTTTATTCAAACTTGATTGAACAGAGCGATGTAACAGCTGTAATAGAAAGCGTATTAGATAAAAACAATTTATCGAATTTCAAAGCCGACTTTGTTGCCTTGTGTTTCGATTTGGTCGAGCCCAACATAACGTTTAATAAAATATTTACAGATAAGGCGATTCAAGATGAATTAAGCAGAATTTCTTATACTAGGGGAAGCATTGCAAAAGAAACTTTGATAGTCTCTAAAGGTGAAGTTGTTGAAGGCGATAAATATCAAATTTTAAAATCTTTACAGTCTGAATACGAATCTCAAGTTTGGAATGAAGCCAACTATAATTGGGTGCTATTTGCATATACCTTGCTAGTTGCTTTAGCATTATTGATGTTACTCTTGTTTCTAAGAAAGTATAGGGTAGAGGTTTTTGAGAATAATACAAAAGTAACCTTCATATTTTTTAATATTTCATTGATGATATTCATTACAACACTCGTAGTGAATTATGACGCAAAATATATATATATTGTTCCAATTTGTATATTACCGTTGGTTTTTAAGGCGTTTTTTGATGCGCGATTAGGTTTATTTGCTCATGTTCTTACCGTGCTTTTACTGGGCTTTATAGTACCTAATAGTTATGAATATATGTTTCTACAAATAATAGCTGGTATAGTAACTATACT
Source organism: uncultured Algibacter sp. (assembly GCF_905480415.1). GTDB lineage: Bacteria > Bacteroidota > Bacteroidia > Flavobacteriales > Flavobacteriaceae > Algibacter_B. Next base: position 19,567 of record NZ_CAJQQI010000069.1, read on the forward strand.
TACCGTTTCAGAGTTATACAAGCGGGCTAATTTATTTATTTCAGTAGGGCAGATAACGCTTATTTACATTATTGCCTATTTTGCATTTTTTGTAATTCATGAAGGCAGTATTGAAACACTTAATTGGGAAACATTTATATGGTTTATTTTATGTGGATTAGCTACCTTGTTTGTTCAACCTTTAATTTATGCTTATGAAAAGCTTTTTGGATTGGTTTCCGATGTTTCGCTTTTAGAGCTTTCTGACACGAATACCAAGTTGCTTAAGGAGTTATCAAATAAAGCACCAGGAACATTTCATCATTCATTAAACGTCGCAAATTTAGCTGAAGCTTCAGCAAATGAAATAGGAGCTAACGCTATGCTGGTTAGGGTAGGAGCTTTATATCACGATATTGGTAAAATGAAGAACCCTACTTATTACACCGAAAATCAATCAACAGGTATCAATCCTCATGATGAGTTATCTTCAAAAGAAAGTGCTAGAATAATTACAGATCATGTAATAAACGGTATTGAGATAGCTAGAAAAAATAATTTACCAGATAGAGTCATAGATTTTATCAGGACACATCATGGAACGAGTGTTGTGTATTATTTTTACATGCAACAGAAAAAGGATTATCCAGATATTGAAATAGATAAAGCTAATTTTAGTTACCCAGGACCTAAGCCCTTTAGTAAAGAAACTGCTATTTTAATGATGTGCGATAGTGTTGAGGCGGCATCTAAAAGTTTAAAAGATCCAACATCCGCCAAGATCGAGGCTTTTGTTGAAAATATTATAAATAAGCAAATTGAACAAGGACAATTTTTAAATGCAGATATTACGTTTAAAGAAATTGAATCTATAAAAAAAGTGCTAAAGCACAAGCTTGCAAATATTTATCATTTAAGGATAGAATATCCTGAATAAAATTAAAAAAAATTAAATAAAATAGTTGTTTGCTTTAAGATGAAAACTTACATTTGCATCCGCATTTAAATGCGATGTTCTTATAACAGTATTGGAGAGGTGCCTGAGTGGCCGAAAGGAACGGTTTGCTAAATCGTCGTACCCCAAAAGGGTACCCGGGGTTCGAATCCCCGTCTCTCCGCAAATTATTTTAATATAATTGATAATCACTTCGGGGTGTAGCGTAGCCCGGTTATCGCGCCACGTTTGGGACGTGGAGGCCGCAGGTTCGAATCCTGCCACCCCGACTAACCTAGTAAGAGGTAGTATCAAAACACTGTTAATCGTATGATTATCAGTGTTTTTTTGTTTTATATGATGTTGTTTGATATCATATAAAATCAAATGAAAGGAGTGCAATTAGGTGTACACTTTCTTTACAGAATTGTCCTAACTTTAAAGAGCTTTTATGAGCAATTTGACTTTTGTTTTTACAACACATTTTCAATCATTTTATTTACTAGAAAATCGCGAAGAATGACTTTAGAAGATAAGGTATATCAAATGAATCAGTTTGCTGGGGTGGAGCATATGACAAAAGGAAATCCTGATGACGACAAAGAAAAATAACAACATTAGCAGACTGAATGCATTAATCTTTTAATTAAACACATTCAGTCTGCACGTTAACTACTAAAAAATTTGACATGACATAAATTAAGAGGTCACTTTATCTTTAGTTCTTGCATCAACAATCTTTTCAATCAAGTCTGGCACTTTTTCAAAAGCGGCCGCTAAACCATGAATTTTTCCTGCTTCAATAAAAGATATTTCGTCTTCTTTTGTTACTAAAAAGCCTATAGGTTCTATACCAACACCAGCTCCTCCGCCTGCTCCTTGTCCTTTTAGGACTTTTGTTTTGGTTTCAACGCCTTCGCCTCCGCCTGAACCAAATCCCATCCCTACTTTAATTACGGGAACACATTTAAATTGTCCTAATTCAAATTGTTCGCCAACAACAGTTTCTGTTTTGGCCTCTGTTTTAATAAAGTCAGTAATCTGACCTAATAATTCTTCAAAATGTAAATCCATAATACAATAATTTAAAGGTTAATAAGTGATTTTATAATATCTATTGGTCTGTTTTTCACAAGTAAAACCAATTGATTTCGTCCTTGAAAATTTATATAAAAATTCCCTGTGTAATAATTTAGTAATGCGAATAATGGATATAGTTTGGCATTCAGAATGCAATTTCCTGTATCGATATTTATAAAAAATCGTTTTATTTTAAATGTTTTTAATATTTTAAAAAACCTATTAAAAGTGATATGGGTTTTAGGTTTGGTTACATGCTTCTTATTCTCTTTTTTTTGTTTGTTTAGTTTCTTTTTTTTTAAGGGATACATATAAAATGTCATGAATAAAACATGTAATCGAATTCTAAAAATTTCTGTCTCATGTTTTTCTATATTGACTTTAATTAAACCTTGTAATTCAAAATAATATTCGTCAGATGCTGTATCAATACATATAATTATTGGCACGAGTAGCAAGGAAACTAAAAGCAATAGAAATAGTGTTATGACTATGAAAAGTGTCATGATTAAATTTTGTCTTAAAGTAAATAGTATCAAGTTTATAAAACAATGATATTGCTCAGCATGAATCAATAGATTTGATATATATCATTGTTTTTGTTACTAAAGGAGATGATTTTTTTGATAATAAGATGATTCAACCATCAGAAAACACGGGTAGCTTAAAGGAAATCATTTAAGTAAGAATAAATTGTAATATAATTACTAATCAAGATGAAAGTAATTTTTTTAACTCATGAAGTTTTAATGAATATTTTGGATACTACTGTTTTTAATTTATCTTGTTGAGATAAGAATAAGACAGCGGAATATCATATAATAAGTTCTATTCATATGAGCAATCATTTATTGAAACCATAGATATCTTTTAATACTCCTTCTTCGCCTTTCTCATCCATAACATTTAAATCATATCTTATTTTAATTTTTGTACCAATAGGAGCATAATAGTAAATAACCCAAGCATCGGCTTCGTTAGTGCCAATACAGCCATTTGAATACGCTTTCCCTAAAGTTTTCGGGTTAGTGGTTGGATGAATTAATTGTCCATTCCTAAGGCCGTTTATTTCGGTTTCTATAAAAGGGATTTGGGGGAGTTTAGTAACTTTTTTATCATCTCTTTTTGTAACAAAATAACGATGGCCGTTAACTGGATTATAGTAACTTGGGTTTCGAACATGATTTACTATGGTGCCATCACCGATTTTAGTTTTTAAATCTACCACTCTTCCCGCCATTTTAAGGAATTTCTTTTCGTTTTTTCCAACGCGGACAGGGAATTCATAATGTTTAGTTGAAGCTTCTAAAATGGACAATTTTAATTCTGGGATATTAATATCTATAAGGGTGTTTTTAAATGAATTTAAAAGTTTTATAGCATTTATAGAATCAGGAATAGTTATAATGGATCCTTTGGGTAAAACAATCATTTTTTTTTGATTATATATAAAAGAATCTCGTGTTTTCATTCTATAATAATCTGTATTTTGAAGTGTGTCTATGATCCATTTATTTGTTCTAACCAAAAGATGTTCGCTTAATTTATAAGAGGTTATTGAGTCATATTTGTGAACAATAGAATCTATATATTCAAAGTATTTTTCAACAATGATATTTTTGTTAACTTTAAATGTAATAGGAGTTGTGGAATGAACTAAAGCTTTGCTATTCAATATATTTGAATACATGTTTATGTTGTCATCTTTTGGGCAACAAAACTTTAATATTATTAATAAAGAAATTAAAGCAAATACGGCTACTTTTAGTTGTGATAATAGTTTCATATCATTCAATTTGCAATTAATAATTCCTTTATATGCTTAACCGCATTATTATATTAAAAAATGTTTAATCTTTTTTTCTTGCAAGAATTGAAGTGATTAACAAACCAATTCCCAGTCCAAAAATTATAGATCCTACAAACATTAGAGCAGACTCCGTTAGAAAAAAGAAACCAATTCCAAGACCTGCGAGAACACCGCCACCAATAGCCCAATTATTCTTATCTTTTTTGTTATTCATTGTTATGATTAATATTAATTTTGTTAAACTTCATTTAAAATAGTGTCTTTTTCTATCTTTTTAATTTTACCTGTGGTACAACTTATATAAGATTTAACTTTTTTGCCTAAATCATTTTTTTCGCCGAAAGGAGGATAACCAATTTTTGATAATAGTCGTTTTACCTCTTCGATATCTTCATTTGTCTCATGCTCAAGTGTCATTGTGCCATATTGAAGTTTAATAGATATATTAGAGATGCCTTGTAGTGCAGAAATCTTATGTATTATAGTGGCTTCGCCTCCACGACATTTTAAGTTTTGTATGTACAGCGTAGTTTTCATGATATAACCATTATTTAATACCCATGAAGATACATTTAAGGCAGCAAAACAGAAATGACAACCATCAGTCTTTGTAGAATATTATTAAAAATTCAAAAAGAGAGTGCTAATTGTAACTCCGGATATTATAAGGCTTCATTTAAGAGAAATTTAATAATATCAGCAGTAGACACAATACCTACTATTTTATTATTTTCAAGAATAGGAATGGCATGATAATATCCCTCAGCTAAAACTTTAGCAACATCTTCTATAGTTGCAGTAGTTGTTAAATAAAATGGTTTTTGAGTCATTATGTCTTTAACTCTTAACTCTTTATATATTTTATGGTCATCACTAATTCCAGCTCCAGAAATATGATACATAAAGTCTATTAAACTCACCATACCTACTAATTCTTCATTTTCTATAACAGGAATGTGATGATGCCATTTTTTCTTCTCATAAATATGTTTAACATCTAAAAGATATTGCTCTGGAGAAATGCAAATCACATTTTTGGTCATTATTGTTGTAATCGAATTGGTTTTCATTGGAATAAAATTAATGTTTTAGTCTACTTTAAAATTAAACCATTAGCTCATGACGCAAAATGATTAATATCATATTAAATGATATTATTTGTCTTTATATTTAGTATTAGTTTAAGTCAAACGCCAAAAGTTATGAAAACAAAAACAATTTTAGAGCTACTCACACTAAGTTCTAGTATTTATTATTTAGCAAAAGACACGAAATTTCTAGATAAAATAAGTGAGTTTTCAGAAAAAGGGAAAGAAAATCTCAATAATATCATGTCCGAATCTCATTTAGATGAAAATGGAAATGAATTAGAATTTGCAGATAAAATAATTTTAAAAACCCATGAGTTAAAGGAAGAGTTAAATGATGAAATAGAAGAATTAATTGTCAAGTTTTATAAAAAAATAAATGTTGCACATTTAGATGAAATAAAAGCTTTAAACGAAAAACTTGAGAAAATGGACGCTACTGTTGCGCTATTAGAAGCTAGATTAAATAGAATAGAAGCATAATACAATGGGAATTATAGCAGGTATTGGAAAGAATTTTAGATCTATCTCCAGATACAATCAAATAGTTAAAGTTTTAATAAAATATGGCTTTGAAGATTTGGTAGAATATTTAGAGGAGAATAATCAATATTCTTTTATGCGAAAATTAATACCTAAAGCTTCAAGAAAGCATGCAATGGCCTATAGTAAATGGGCCAAAATGAGACTGGTATGCGAAGAGCTAGGGCCTACATTTGTAAAGTTTGGACAAATTTTAAGTAACAGACCAGATTTAGTTCCTTTGGAATTAACTTTTGAGTTAGAAAAACTTCATGACAATGTACCACCAATGCTAGAAAGTGTTGCTAAACAAGTTGTAGAAACAGAATTAAAAGATAAAGTAGAAAACCTATTTGCTTGGTTTGAGCCCAAACCATTTGCTTCAGCATCCATAGCACAAGTTCATAAAGTAACTCTGCACTCTGGTAAGCGTGTTGCTTTAAAAGTTCAACGATTGGGCATTCATGACATTATTTTAGAAGATATTAAGGCCATGTATAAAATTGCAGAAGTTTTAGAAAGAAGAATCCCTTCTTTAAAAAACTTTGATCCTATTGGAATTGTTAAAAACTTTGAAGAATCGATACTAAAAGAAATTGATTTTATTAATGAATCTATTAATATTCAAAGGTTTTATAATAATCTAAAAAACGATAAGACTTTAGATCAATTTGCCGAGGCTCCTAAAGTGTATTCAGCTTTTACAACATCAAAAGTATTAGCTATGGAGTTTATTTCAGGAATTAAAATTAATCAAATTGACAAGTTAAAAGCTAAAAACATTGATACTAAAGTTATTGCCAGAAGACTTACAGTTAGCTATTTTAAACAGATTTTTGAATATGGTTTCTTCCATGCTGATCCACATCCAGGGAATTTATTGGTACTTCCTAATAGTCATATTTGTTATTTAGATTTTGGCATGATGGGAAGTATGCTCCCAAGAGATGTTTCAATTTTTAGTAAATTATTTGTAGCTATTACAAACAAGGACGTAAAGATTATAATTAAAACTTTACAACAGCTATCAAATAATGTTCCTATTTCAAATATGAGAGATTTGGAGTTTGATATAAATGAATTTGTAGAAAAATATTATGTGAGAGATATCCATGAAAATGAAATGAGTACGGTTCTATTAGAACTAAAAGATATTATCATTGCTCATGGATTAAAAGTTCCTACTTATTTTTTCCTTTTTGCAAGATCTTTAGTTACTATTGAGGGTGTTATTAACAAACTAGATGCTGACTTGGAACAATTCGAAATTGCAAAACCATATCTTAGAACTAGTATCACTAAAAAATATAACCCTATAAAAATGGGTAAGAAAGTTGCTAATTCTATTGTGGAACTTGCAGATTATATGGAAGAATTTCCGTCCGATTTAAAGAATGCAATACGCAAAATAAATTCCGGTCAAATAAAAGTAGACTTAACCCATAAGGGTATAGATCCTATGGTACATACACTCCAAAGAATAACAAAACAACTCATTACAACTTTTATTATGGTAGCCTTAATAATTGGGGCTTCATTATTGATAGTTTTTGAAATCCACCCGCTCTGGAAGAGTATATCTGTATTAGGAATTTTAAGTTTTATTATAGCAGTAATCTTGGGGTTTGGTGTTCTGAAGAATATAAATAAAGGGGACTATGATTATTAATATGCTCAAGTCAATAGATGAGTTTTAAATTAAAAAAAACACAATTTGCATTGTGTTTTTTTTTACATTACTAAAAGGGTTAGGCTTTGGAAAATGCTTTTTTAAAATGATCAAAAGCTTCGGAAATTTCATTTTGAAAATGCTCTAGTTTTGTTTCTTCTTTTTTCTTTCCATACTTGCCTTTAAACTTATCAATAAAAGAATTAAAGTCTTTTTTTCCTTTTTCAAAAGTGTCTTTAGCTTCTCTTTTATCTTTGCTATACCTCTGTTCTAAAATCTCTAACTGAATTTTAAATTGTTCTATTTCAATTAGTGTTAAAGCATACATTCTATTTAAATTTTCATTCGTTTTTATTTTAACTTCAATATCATGCAGTATTAAAAGTATTTGCTTTTTTTGTTTTTTAAAAATTTCTTTGGTCTCAGCTTTTCCTAAAGCCAATTGTACGCGCAGCTCATCAAACTTTGTATTAAGTTCTTCTATTTTTTCTTTAATACCTTTTATTTTAAACTCGCTGTCATGTATAAACAGGTTAAAGTTCTTTTTAACCTCTTCATATTTAACATGTGCATCTGCTTTTCCTAAAGCAGCTTTAACTTGAAACTCTTCTAACTCTACTGCAGATTTTCTCAGTGCTCCTATTACTTTATCAACAAATTGAATGTCCCGTGTATTTTTCATGATTATTAAGTTTTATGATTACTTTCAATATATGATTAAAACATAAGACAATAAATGATGACCGTCAGTTTTCAGATTTTTTTATCAAAAATTTGTTCTTATTATTTTCTAATGCTTCTATGGTAGCATCATACCCAATTTTAAATATATCTTCAAGGTGCTTTTTATCAAAAATGCCATATTTACTTAATTCTTTTGGAGATATAACTAAATCACATTCATTAAATTTTTCTTGATCGTCTTTTACTGATTTTAATTTAAACGCCCGTTCTATAACGTTATGCGAATGTTTTAAATCATTTATGCTTATGGTGTCAAAACCATTAACATAAACCCCAATAATTTTATCGCATCTTGATTTTAATAATTCTACTGGAAAGTTATTGAGCGAACCACCATCAATATAATACGAATCCTTTATTTTTACTGGAGCAAATATGCCAGGAATAGCGGCTGAAGCTAAAATGGGTTTAATCAATTCTCCTTTATCAAAAATTTCTGATCGTCCATTTAAAATATTAGTAGCCGTTAAACTGAAGGTTTTTTCAAGAAAAGAGAAATCATCGTTTTTTATATACTTCTTAAATTCTGGATAAAACTTCTCAGCATCTATAAAACCTGGTTTATTTAAAGCGTATTTTTTAATATCTAATATTTGAATTCCTTTAAAAAAAGTCAAAATATCTTTCCATTTATAACCATAGGCATAAAGCGCTCCAACTATAGCACCCGCGCTTGTACCAGCAATATGGTTTGGGTATAAGTTATGTTCTTCTAAAGCTTTTATAGCTCCAATATGAGCAGCACCTCGCATGCCACCACCAGATAATACTAAGCCTAAATTCATTTGTTAAATAATAATATTGAAAAAGTAGATGTAATTAAATGATTTTCAAATGATATGCATCAGTCGGTAAATGATTTTAATCATTTTATATGTAGTAATGATGTTATAAATTTAAATACTTTAATAGTTACTTTATGCTAAAATCAATTATAATAAAGACATTTCTTATCGAAATAGGTGAACTCGCTTACTTTGCACGTCGATTTTTTAAAGAATTATTTAAGAAACCTTTCGAGTTTAAAGAGTTACTAAGGCAATGTTATAGTATAGGGAATAAGTCCTTGTTGTTAGTGGGAGTTACAGGTTTTATTATTGGATTAGTAATAACCCTGCAAACGCGCCCTACATTAGAAGAGTTTGGTGCAGAATCTTGGATGCCTTCTATGGTAAGTATATCTATTATTAGAGAAATTGGACCCGTAATAATAGCATTAACATTTGCTGGCCGAATAGCCTCTGGCATAGGAGCCGAATTAGGTTCCATGCGTGTAACAGAGCAAATTGATGCCATGGAGGTTTCAGGTACAAATCCCTTTAAATATTTAGTGGTTACAAGAATTTTAGCGGCAACACTGATGCTGCCTATACTAGTAATTTTAGGCGATGCGATTGCCCTCTATGGTTCTTTTATAATTGAAAACACAAAAGGAGAAGTATCGTTTCAATTATTTTTTAATAAAGTATTTAATGCGCTAGAGTTTGGAGATCTTATTCCCGCAACAATTAAAACTTATTTCTTCGGATTTGCTATTGGACTAGTTGGATGTTTTAAGGGTTATTACTGTGAAAAAGGAACTGTAGGGGTGGGGTTGGCAGCAAATTCCGCAGTGGTATTTTCATCCATGCTCCTCTTTATAATTGACTTTATTGCTGTATTTGTAACTGATATATTTTTTGAAATATAAAAGATGAATCCAAATCAAAACATACAAGAAAAAAAAGAACCCATAATCTCTAAAAAGTTTATACTTGAAATTAAAGATTTAAAAAAAACGTTTGGGAATAATCATGTTTTAAACGGATTTAATTTAGAGCTTTTTGAAGGCGAAAACTTGGTAATAATGGGTAAATCGGGTTCAGGAAAATCCGTTATGATAAAATGTTTAGTCGGTTTAATGCAGCCAGATTCTGGAAGTATTAAAGTTATGGGTAAAGATATTACGACTCTAAATCGCATAGATTTAGATGAATTGCGAACGGACATAGGTTTTTTATTTCAAGGAAGTGCATTGTACGATTCTATGACGGTAAGAGAGAACTTAGAATTTCCATTGAGACGCCACAAACACAAGTTTGGCAATATTTCAGATACAGCTCCATTAGTTATTGAAGCCCTGGAAAGTGTTGGATTGGTTGATGCCATAGACTTAATGCCCGCAGAACTATCTGGTGGGATGCAAAGGCGTGTGGCATTGGCTAGGACATTAATACTTAAGCCTAAGATAATTTTATATGACGAACCTACAAGTGGATTAGACCCCATAACGGCTAAGGAAATTATTGAACTTATGAAACGTATACGTCGTCAGTATAAAACATCATCACTAATTATAACTCACGATGTAGATTGTGCTCGCGTAGTCTCTGAACGGATGATATTATTAGTTGATGGTATAAATTATGCTGAGGGTACGTTTTCTGAATTAAAAGCGTCCAAAGATGAAAAAGTGAAAGCGTTTTTTAAGTAAATAAAATTTGAAAATCATGAAAAAAACAGCCAAAGAGAAACTAGAATTAGGTGTTTTTGTAATTATAGGGTTACTTATTTTTATAGTATCCATTTACTTTATTGGTCAACGTCAAAATATATTTGCGAAAACCTTTTCAATAAGTACCAATTTTAATAATGTTAATGGATTAATAAATGGTAATAATGTGCGGTATTCTGGTATTAATGTTGGTACGGTAAAGGCCATAACTATGATTAATGATTCTACAATAAATGTAGTTATGGTAATAGAAGAAAAAATGATAAATCATATTAAAAAGGATGCCATTGCAACTATAGGGACGGATGGACTGGTAGGAAATATGATTGTAAATATTATTCCTGGAGATGGAATTAATGGGCTTATTTCATCTGGTGATGTTATCAAATCATATACTAAAATAGGAACTTCAGACATGTTAAACACCTTAAGTGTTACCAATGAAAATGCAGCTTTATTAACCGCTAAATTATTAAAAATAGCTGATGCTATGGCAGATAGTAAAGGCACATTTGGAATGCTTATAAACGATACCATTGTGTCTACCAATCTTAAACAAACTGTAAAACAATTGCGAATTATGAGTATTGAAGCATCAAGATCGATGAAAGAATTAAACAGCATTATTTCTTCGATTAACTTTAATGAAAGTATTGCTGGCACTTTGCTGAATGATTCTTTGCAATCTGTAAAAATGAAAAATATCATTGCAAATTTGGAAGATTCCAGTACAGAAATAAAAGGTGTTATTACTAATATGGACGAAGCTATTACTAATGTAAAAGAAGGCGAGGGCGCCTTAAATTACCTTTCCAATGATGCAGAATTTGTTAAAAGTCTTAAAGAAACTATTAAAAACATTAATGAAGGAACAGATAAGTTCAACCAAAACATGGAAGCTTTAAAGCATAATTTTTTAACACGGAGTTATTTTAGAAAATTAGAACGAGAGCAAAAAAAGTCAAAGAAAAACAATGAGTAAAGAACTTTGTTCTTTGCCTATATTTCTTGGTATAATTATCAGTAAGGTTTTAGGATTCTACTAATATTTTTCTTTTATTATCCGCGTTAACCTTCTTTAAATTTGTTTTTTTTTTGCTAAAAACTAATAATGGTATGGAAACTGTAGCTTCCATATCTTTCACTAAACCTTTATGGAACAAGTTGTTAAATTCCCAATCATGTTCGCGTTCTAACATTGCCAACATACTCGCTTTTTCATTATTCAAAACGCTTAATAAGCCCGTTTTTATTTTACTAGAAAGAATACTTCTAAACGTTATTTCTGGATAGGAAATCTGATTTAAAAGTATGTTTTTAAATTTATCCATGTTTTCTTGCGCAGTGTATGTATCCATTTCGTATACATGTATGATTTCTACAAGTGCCTCAAATGGGCTTGCTATTTCTATAATTTTTTTAATTGATGAAATGTCTTCTTGTTCAAAATCAGTGGCATATACTATAGTTGAAGGAACATTATAGGTCATGTCATTTGGTGCAATTAATAAGGGCACTTCAATTTTATCTAGTAATGAATCAGCAATATTACTGGAAAAATAACCTCTAGTACTATGGTTATCTTTCATACCTATAATAATTAAATCCGGGCCTAATATTTTAGAGAGACGCGAAATACTCTCAGAGATAGAATTGTTTTCAATAACATGAGTGGTCATAGGTTTATGATAAAATTCATTTTTGAGATGTTTTTCACAGTATTTTTTTACGAGTTCTATGCGCTCTTTATGCATTCTTTTTTTCAATGACTCTAAAGGCTGAATAGTTGCAAGGTTCATTGGAGGAAAATCGTAAACATGTAAAACATGTAAATCTGCTTTCATAATAGAACTAAACCGATAAGCGTACTTTAATGAGTAAGCATCGTTTTTGGTACAATCTGTGGCATATAATATAGTTTTCATAATGGCGTTTTTTAACCTTATAAAGGTATGCTGACACATTATTTTATGAAATGATATTTGTCATAATAACACGACTAATTCGTTGGTTTTTATTTACTTTCAAAAAATAGTTTAGATAGATCGTCCTTTTATGAATGGCACACCTTAGTTATTATGTCATAAATATATATGACAAACAATTGGTATGGCTTTAGACGTAGTTTTTTCAGAAAATTTAGGAACAAAATAAAACTATTATTTCCTTTCTCTCCCTGTTAGTTCTTCAATATCAATTTTAAAAACTATAGGTGGTCCTTCTTTATAAATTTTACTCGAAAATTCACTTAAATATTTTAAATCCCTTCCTTCTTTTATTCTGACAACACGTTTTACACCTTCAGAAAATTTGTGTAAGTTAATTTTAGCTGTACTACCTTCAAGTTCGTAAAAAGCACCTTGTACTGATACAGATTTCCAAGTGTTTACAGACTCAATATCAGCGACTTCTAGTGAAACAGCATTGTTAATTCGTAAAGCATTTATTTTATGTCCGTTACCCGAATAACCGAATAAGGAATTAGTACTATCATCATAATAATAAGTAACTGGTATTACAAAAGGTCTATTCTTATAAATATATGCCAAATGGCCTATGTAATTATTACTTAGTAGTGTTCTGCATTTAGATTTTCCGAGTTTAAGAATCATGACTACCTGATATTAAAGTTAGATGTTGATATTTAAAAGTGATGTACAAAAACCAAATATTTGATTTAAGCTCTAATTTATTTTATCGTCATGATATATTCAATGATATTAGTCAGTTTAAATTAATTTGCAACAGAACTACTAGATTTAAGTTGCATAAATGTAATTTCTGGGCGCATACCTAACCTACCAGGAAACCCCAACCATCCGAGTCCTCGATTAACATATAGGTATTGTTGTTCTAATTTATATAGGCCAGCCCAATGCTTAAACTTATATTTTATAGGACTCCATTGTTTTTTTCCTAAATTTATACCAGCTTGCATGCCATGTGTATGACCAGAAAATGTAAGTGTAATATCTGTCTTTTTTACTACCTCTTCCTGCCAATGGCTCGGATCATGACTTAACAAAATCTTAAAAGCAACATGTTGTGACGATATTAAAGCTTTTTGTAAGTCGCCATATTGCTTAAAAGGTGGTTTTCCCCAGTTTTCGACACCAAGAATAGAGATGTTTTCACCGTTTATTTTAATAGTGTCAGAGGTGTTTCGTAGAAGTTTAAAGCCCGTAGATTTATAAAATTTTTCTATAGCATTAAAATTTTTTTGCTTGTCAGATTTATTTTTCCATTCACTATAATCACCATAATCATGATTTCCTAAAACTGCATATTTATTAATTTCAGCATGTAACTTTAAAAAGACTTTGTCCCAACCCCGCAATTCCCAAGCATAGTTGTTTACCAAATCACCAGTAAAAAAAATCAGATCGGGCTTTAAATTGTTAATCAACTTTACAGCGTTCTCCAAAGTTTTATATCGGTAATTAAAACTTCCTAAATGCAAATCAGATATTTGCACAATTTTTAATCCATGAAACGATTTAGGTAAATGCTGAAAACTTATTTTATGACGATGAATTTTAAAGTGATATACGGCTTTTAAAATGGCATATAAAATAATTAAAAAAGGTAGAAACCCAGAAAACAATCCCACTAATGGAATTATTAAAATAGATTCTTTTTCTGAAAAAGCATAGTTGGTATAGAACAATATAGATATAATTATTACAAATAATATTTTAGGAATAAAAGACGAAACGGTAAGCCCATATAGCGATGAGATTAACTTGTGCTTACGTCTTGGGTTTATATCATCTAGTTTGATTTTAAGTACGATTATAGCCGTTATTAGACCTGTAGTAAATATCCAAAACAATATGTTTATTAGTAACTTAAAAAAACTTGAGGTTAACAATATGGTTATAGATTGCAACCAATAAAATGCAACCATATCTACCAATAATATCAGTAAGCATAAAAGTAAAATAGTAAATATAGAATAGCTGCGCATAATGGAACTCGGGTATTAATGACTCTTGTTTTTTAAACGGCGTTTGTCTCGCATCGCCCAATAAATGCCTTTTACATCGGAAGCCCAATTATCGTACATGAAAATAAGGGTGATTTCTTCAAAAGTTTCTAATAATCCAATGATAATCATAATATAAAATAGGACATATTCTGGATTAAAGAATAGCGACCATAATATAAATAGACTTTGAAGCATTGCTGAAAGCTTAGCTAAATAGGTGTGAAATGCTGTTGCTTTACCATATTTAAAATAAGCTATCCCCATTTGTAAAATATACGGAATGAATGCTATCAGTATTAAAACGAGGTTTGTTTTAATAAAATTAGTTTCAAAATAAAACAAACCTATTAATCCAACAATAAGCGTTACTTGGTCCCCAAATGAATCCAGTTGTGATCCTCTGGGACTGGTTATTTTTAGTTTCCTAGCTAAATACCCATCAATGGCATCAGTAGAATAACTTATTAAAAGAAGCCATGTAAAAAAAAGTTGTAAATCTAACCAAATTAGAAGCAATAAAAATGGCGCGGCAAATATTCGGTAAAATGAAAACCAATCAGCAATATTATAGTTTTTAAAGGTGAGCATATCTTTTCATTTTTTAATATCTACTTTTATTTCAGGTATTTTGATAAGTTTGATATACCATTTGTTAACTAAAGTTTCCCACTGTAATTTTGAATTGGCTGTGCACTCTGAAAGAATTTCTGAGACTTAAATTGTGCATCTGTATCCCTTACTTTTTTTCCTAAAAACAGTCTTGTTATTTGAATTAAAATAAGAACAAAAACAACCAGTAAAATATACTTAAAATCACTTCATATACTTGGGTTTTAGACAATCCAATCTTTAATGAATTCAATCCATTTCATATATTATAAAGTTAACTGATGGATGTTATATTAAAAATGATGGATATCATTTCAAGTTTAATTTTTTAATCGTTTTTTTAATTTAAGTTAAAATTGTAAATCATGAAAAAACTAATTTATGCTTTTGTAATATTTACACTCCTAAATTGCTCATCTACGAGAATGGTTGATAGTTGGAGGAGCCAAGAATATACTACTTATATACCTGAAAAAGTATTGATTATTGGGGTAACTGAAAATTTAACCGCAAGAAAAAAGTTTGAATCGCAATTAGCAACAGAATTAAAAAACAGAGGTGTTGAAGCGGTTGAAAGTTATGATGTGTTCACACCTACTTTTACTAGTTTGAAACAAACTGAGGCCGATATTGAAAAAGAAGTAGGGAAAATATATAATACTGGTTTTGATGCTATTTTGATATCGGCAGTAAAAGGGATTGATGAAAAAATGACTTACACTGGAGATCGGTACAGAACAGATTATTATTGGCGTCGTTTTGGACGTTATTACTATCTCTATCAAGATGTATATTTTGACAGTGGATATTATAATAAATATAATATTTACACTATCGAATCTTCTCTCTATAATTTAAAAGATAATAGTGATAAATCATTAGTTTGGGTGGCATCATACAATGTCGTGGATACTTCTTCAATTAATACAACTATTAATGATTATGTGAAAGCCATTATAAAATCATTAGAAACTCAAGGTCTAATTGATAAAATCTATTAATCCTGTTAAGGTTTTAATAATGGATCTAAACGTTCAATAATTAAATATGTATTAGAGGCTGTGTTTTCTAATTTAGATTCGCCAGTTATAGCATCGATACCTTTCATTTTGAATGACCCTTGTCCAGAAGTTGTTAACACTACAATCTTATTGTGGTATGCTTGTGTTCGATCTATAAAAGCTTTTACATCTATCGGAGGTTTCCAGTTTTCCCAAGTATGCATAATAACTAAAGCAGTCCAGTTTTGAGGGTCTGTTTCTGATAAAGACGATATATCTATCACTTTGATGAATATTGAATCTGGTTGGTAAAACTCAACAATATTTTTAGTGATTTCGTTTTTAAACGCGCTGCCTTGTGTAGCGATTATAAGTTTGCGCTCGAGCTTTGACGTGTTAACTTCAAAGCTTTTTGCAGTATCCATCGAATATTGGTATTTATACCAAAATGCAAAGAGTAAAAACAGTAACCCAAGCATAATAATTGATAACGTTATCTTCTTTTTATTTGTCATGGCTTATTGGGATGTACATTATTATGTTCATGATATTAAATTTATTTACTAAAATATAGTTTGCCAATACGCTGTGTAATGATATTGGTCATTTATTACCTATAATGATTAATATCATTGTACAAATTGTGCTTTATTGATTTCTTTATAGAGTTAAAAAGATAATCATGAAAACACTTAAATTTTATTTTGTTGCATTTTTACTTATCATTTTTATGAGTTTAGAAAGTTGTGGACCTGTAATTATTTCTTCAAGACCAAGCAATCCACCACCACCATGGTTTTACCCTAATAGAGTTCTGAATGTTAGGTATGTATACTTTCCAGATTATACCATTTATTACGATTTAACCCTGCGTAATTACCTGTATCTTAATAATAATGTTTGGATTCGTGTCAATGCATTGCCATCACGATATAATGGGCTAGATTTTAGAAGATCTAAAAAAGTTCGTATTCATGATTATTTTGACAATAATATTAGAACATACCACTCTAAAAGACGTGTTAGTGACACAGAAAGTCGAACAAGTACAAGCAGAAGTAGGAGGTAAGGACATTGGATTTTTTAAGTAATCAGTATTTAAAAATCATTATGTGTTCTTATCTTATAACTATTTCAATTGTGTTCCAGGAAAGGTTTTGTTTTTTAATTTGGCGTTTCCCAATGGTTTAAGTCCATAGTTTATCTTGATTCTTAGAGATTAATAATGACACTGATTTACATGTACCATTTGAAATACGTTACTCATAATAAACTTACTGATATATATCATTTCATATTTTAGGTTGCAATAATACATTTAAACTGTTATTCAGAATATTAATTAAAATTCATTAAATTATGAGAACAGATTCAAAAATTAAAGAAGATGTGCTAGAGGAATTAGCATGGCAACCTAACATTGACGAAACTCAAATAGGAGTGGTAGTTGATAAGGGTATTGTAACTTTATCAGGTACAGTTGATAGTTATTCAAAGAAGATTACTGCAGAAAAAGCAGCAAAAAGTGTTTTTGGTGTTAGAGCGGTAGCAGAAGACATTAAAGTGCAATATGGTAAAAGCTATCAAAAAACAGATTCTGAAATTGCAAGAGCTTCGGCTGATGCTTTAAAATGGAATACTTCCGTGCCTGAAGATAAGATCAATATCAAAGTTGAAGATGGCTGGGTTTATTTATCAGGAGCAGTTATGTGGGATTATCAAAAACAAGCAGCTAAAAAAACTGTAGAGAAATTGGCAGGGGTGAAATTTGTTTCAAACACTATTTCTATTGAACAACCCGTAAAACCTATCGACATTAAGAATAGAATTACTAAAGCATTTAAACGCTCTGCAGATATTGATGCAAAAAATGTAACGGTAGCAGTGGATGGTCATACTGTGAAATTAAGAGGCAAAGTACATTCACTAGCAGAAAAAGAAGATGCTAGAAAAGCAGCGTATTTTGCGCCTGGTGTTTACAAAGTAGAAAATGAACTTGAAATTGTATATTAATTTTTAAACGCAATGACCCATTATATACTAGTTGTATATAATGGGTCATTTTTTATTTATGATTTTTGGAATTTTTAATAATAGCAATTAAGGGCAGAGAAAGCTAAATATTAATCCATCTTAAAACGAAGAAGTCTTAATGCATTAAGTACGACAACGAGAGTTGAGCCCTCATGAAAAGCAACCGCTAACCCTATATTCGTAAGCCCCAAAATTGTAACAGGAATGAGCAAGCCTACTACGCCTAAACTTATCCAAATATTTTGTTTTATTATGTGTTTGGATGCTCTACTCAATCCTATTACAAAAGGTAAGTTCTCAATTTTATCAGACATTAAAGCAACATCGGCCGTTTCTAAAGCAACATCGCTTCCTGCAGCTCCCATTGCGACGCTTACGGTGCTTAATGCCATAGCTGGCGCATCATTTACACCATCGCCAACCATGGCTATTTTTTTATATCTTTTAATTAATATTTTAATGGCATCGACTTTATCTTCTGGCAGCAAATTTCCTTTCGCTTCTGTCAGGCCTATTTGTTTCGCAATAGCATCACCAACATTTTGATGATCACCAGTAAGCATAACCATGTATTTAATTCCAATTTCTTTTAGTTTCTTTAGCGTAGCCGCTGCTGTTTTTCGAGGTAAATCCATCACACTTAGTAATCCTATAATGGCATCCTTATAAGCTACAAGCATGACTGTGTGTCCATTTTCCAAAAGATTAACCATTTTAGAAATAATGCTCGCTTCGATATTTATACCTGAATCTTCCATCAACTTTACATTTCCAATGTAAACGGTATTGCTATTATAAATAGCACGTATTCCTTTTCCTTGAATGGCATTAACGTGAGATGCTTTATTTTGAGATTCCATGTTGTTATGTGCTTTTATATCCTTTGCTATAGCTTTTGCAAGTGGGTGATTACTTAAGCTTTCAACTTCGAGAACTAACTCAATAAACTTGTTTTTATCAAAATTGTTTAGCGGAATGATGTTTGTTAGTTTTGGTTTTCCCTCCGTTAGCGTTCCTGTTTTATCAAATGCAATCGTGGTAATTTCACCTAAATTCTCTAACGCTCTTCCGCCTTTAATAAGGACCCCTTTTTGTGCTGCTCTTGCTATACCACTTAGTACAGCACTAGGTGTCGAAATGGCTAATGCACAAGGGCTTGCTGCTACTAATACTGTAATAGCGCGATATAAACTTCTATTAAAACTTTCATCAATTACCAAATAAGCAAAGCATAATAACAAAACCACAATTATGACTAATGGGACGTACCATTTTTCGAACTTTTTGGTGAGTCTTTGTGTAGGCGATTTTTGAGTTTCTACCTCACTTACCATTTTAATTAATCTGGAAACAGTAGAATCTTTATTTAGTTTAAGAACTAAAACTTCAATGCTATTATCGCCATTAATAGTTCCAGTAAATACAATGTGCTTTTTATCAATGTCTTTAAACATTGGTAAATTATTAATAGTATCTATAGATACCTTATCTACAGGGATGCTTTCTCCAGTTATCGGAGCTTGATTAATACTGCTGCTACCACTAATAATAACACCGTCTGCAGCAATTTTTGTATTTGGTTTTACAACAATAATATCATTTAGACAGAGACTTTTTATAGGTATTTCTTCAAGTTTACCATGTTTCTTTATGAGTGCTGTTTTTGGGGATAGCTTACCTAAGGCTTCAATAGACTTTTTGGCTTTATTCATGGCGTAATGCTCTAAAGCATGTCCTACACTAAACAGAAATAAAAGTAATGCGCCTTCTGCCCATTTATCAATATAGAAAGCTCCTGCGGCAGCCGCAATCATCAAAAAATCGATATCAAAACCACCCTTAATGATTTTTTTATAGGCTTGAATGGTTATAAAGTAGCTTCCAAAAAAATACGAGATGATATAACTTGATAAAAAATACCAGTTTGATAAATTTGTTAGTTTTTGAATAAAAAACCCTAAAAGAAGGAATAGGCCACAAAGACTAGCAAAATAAAGTTCCGTTTTCGGTTTTGAGCTGTATTTGCGCTCATGAGTTTCATCTTTCATAGTCGTTAAGATAACCTCCATCAATCAAGTTTAATTTTTTATTTATGTAGGGCTATAAAAGCAAGGTTTCAAAGTCCTCTTTTTTATAATCTACAACATCTCTTAAGTTGAATTCAATTAGCCTTTTTTAAATCTAAAAATCCTCATATAATCGTAACCTGTTGTTTAAGGTTGTTATTTCTTTTCTCAAAGAATTTACTTGTTCTAATAAGTTGTAAATAGCATCAATACCTTCAATATTTATTTCTAAATCATAATGTAAACGCACAATTTTTTCAACCTCTTTTATTTGTGCTTTGTGTATATAGAAATCATCTTTTTCAATGGTTAGTTCTATTAGCTGAAACTCTTGCAATGTGTTTATAAAGGCAACAGGTACTTTGTAATGTTCACAAACTAAATCTATGGGTATTAAATCTTTTGTTTTCATTATGCACGTAGTGTTTGTAACTGTTTAATTAATTCTTTTTCTTTATCTGAAAGCGTCTTAGGTAATTTAATTTGATAGGTGATATATAAATCCCCAAATTCATCCACTTTTTTATACTTAGGAAACCCTTTGCCTTTAAGCTTTACTTTTGTTCCATTTTGAGTTTCTGGTTTTATATTGAGCTTTACTTTGCCGTTAAATGTATCTACCATGAGTTCGCCTCCTAGCAGAGCCGAGTATAAATCGACATCTAAAGTAACATAAAGGTTGTCTTTGTCTCTTTTAAATTTTGAATGGTTTACAATTGAAAATTGGATTAATAAATCACCATTAGGTCCATTATTAATACCTTTGCCACCGTGACCTTTTATTTTAATAACTTGCCCATCTTGTACTCCTGCCGGAATGGTAATTCTAATGTTTTTCTGGTTAACCGTTAACGTGCGTTTATGTGTTGTATAAACATCTTTTAAGTCTAGCCTAAGCTCAGCATTAAAATCTTGCCCCCTAAATTTTACTTGTCTATTTCCAGGGCCCGAAGCTCTGCCACCAAACATGTTTTCAAAAAAATCAGAAAACTCTTCTTCGTTATATCCACCAGTTCCTCCGCTATACGTTTTTTGATATTGTTTTTGTTGATTTGCTTTTTCATATTCTTCAGAATGCTGCCAATGCTCGCCATATTGATCATACTTTTTGCGGTTTTC
>NZ_CAJQQI010000070.1 GCF_905480415.1 uncultured Algibacter sp.
GTATGAACAACATAAATAGCATTCGGAAATTCTGTATTATCACCAAGTATAAATTTTGGTAGTGTCATTATAAAATTTTTAGTTGTTAGATAAAATTAGCTTTTTAGTCAAATAGTTAAATCGAATATACAATAAAATTGCCGCCGTAGTTAAACCTGCAAGTAATCCTAACCAAATTCCAAAACTTCCATAAGCATCTTCTTTTCCTAAAAACCAGCTTATCGGAAATCCTACCAACCAATACGATATAAACGTAATTATAGTTGGGATTTTAACATCTTGTAATCCACGCAATGCACCCAGGACTAATACTTGAATGCTATCACTTATTTGAAAAATAGCAGCTGCTATTAATAATTTTGAAGCTATACTCACAACTTCTTTATTATCAATAAGGTTTTCAGCATCATCAAAATCTACATATATTTTTGGCAAATAATCATGTAATACAAAGAAAATTAATGCAAAACCAATAGCCATTAGTGTACCCATTAAAAATAAAGAAAAGGCAATTCTACGCAATTCAAAATAAGCTTTTAGGCCCTTTTGATTACCGACGCGAACCATGGCTGCAACACTAAGGCCTATAGCCACCATAAACGCCATTGAACTTAAATTTAGAGCAATTTGATTTGCTGCCTGAGGGTTTTTACCTAATAAGCCACTTAGCCATATGGCTGCAGTAAAAATGGCGACTTCAAAAAACATTTGCATAGCACTTGGCGCTCCCAAATTGATGAGCTTTTTAAGCATCAATTTATCAAGTACAAAAAACTTAATATTGGTAACAAATGCTTTTGATTTTTCTTTTCCTTTTAATAAAAACCATAAATACCAAACCATTATAATTCTTGACACTAGTGTGCCATAAGCAGCCCCAACAATTCCTAATTCCGGAAAACCAAACTTTCCAAAAATCAATAAATAATTTAAAATAATATTTATAATATTAGCTATTAGCGTAGCATACATAGGATATTTAGTCATCGATAACCCATCACTAAATTGTTTAAATCCTTGAAAAATAATTAATGGAATTAATGAAATTGCAACCAAATCCAAATAAGGAATCGCTAACTCAACAACCTCAGCAGGCTGTTTCATTAAATACATGACTGGCTTTGCAAAGAATACAAGTAAAAAAAGAAGCACTCCTAAAATCGTGCATAAAAACAACCCATGTTTAAATGATGATTTGCCACGGATAAAATCTTTTGCGGAATCTGCTTCAGCTATTAAAGGCGTAATCGCAGTAGAAAACCCAATTCCCAAAGACATAGCAACGAACATAAAGCTATTACCTAAAGACACTGCAGCTAATTCTGCTGTACCTAACTGCCCAACCATAATATTATCAACAAAACTAACAAAAGTATGACCAAGCATGCCTAACATTACTGGCGCAGCTAGTTGCCAATTGTATTTAAACTCTTTAGTATAATTGCTTATTTGCATTTAGCAAAAGTAAACTTTACGCACTATATTTCAGAGATTTGATAATTTCTTTTTAGAAAAAAAGACTAATCGACAAGTATTCCTAGTTACCTGTATTTTTTGATAATATATGCGGTATTTATTATGCTCACTAAAAATTGACAGTCTACATATATGGAGACTTAGGCTTTATTTATAAGGATTTTAAATTAATGCGTAAGCTTCTTAATAAAAAATAGAATTATAACGTTGAGACCCTTTTTTTTGATTCTTCAAACTCTTTAATAATATCTTCAACAATTTTTGCAACAGGCTTAATATCATGAATCAATCCAGAAATTTGCCCAATTTCTAACTCGCCTTCCTTTAAGTCGCCTTCAAACATACCACGTTTAGCTCTTGCTCTTCCCAGTAATTCTTTTAGTTGTTCTATTGTTGGAGTAGTTTTGTATAAATCTTGAACTTGCTTAAAGAACTCGTTTTTTATCAATCTAACAGGAGCCAATTCTTTTAGTGTTAATTGTGTATCACCTTCTTTCGCTTCAACAACCATTTGTTTAAATGCCACATGAGCAGAACTTTCTTGACTAGCTACAAATCTGCTTCCAATTTGAACACCATCTGCTCCTAAGACCATAGTTGCCAGCATCGCTTTTCCAGAAGCAATACCTCCTGCTGCAATCAAAGGAAGTTGAATGTGTTCTTTAACCATAGGAATAAGCGCAAGTGTAGTTGTTTCATCACGACCGTTATGGCCACCAGCTTCAAAACCTTCAGCAACAACAGCATCAACTCCCGCTTCTTGGGCTTTTAAAGCAAACTTCACACTACTTACAACATGGACTACAGTAACACCTCGCTCTTTTAACCAGGACGTCCAAGTTTTAGGATTCCCTGCCGAAGTAAAAACAATTTTCACTCCTTCATCAACAATGATATCCATAATCTCCTGAATATTGGGGTATAACATAGGCACATTAACTCCAAAAGGTTTATCCGTAGCCTTTTTACATTTTTGAATATGCTCGCGCAATACCTCAGGATACATAGAACCTGCTCCAATAAGCCCCAGTATTCCTGAGTTACTTGATGCAGATGCTAATCGCCATCCACTATTCCAAATCATTCCTGCTTGAATAATAGGGTATTCTATTTTGAAAAGCTCAGTAATTCTGTTCGACATTATTGTTTAATTAGTTTGAATGTTTTTGAAATAGTATTGAGTTCTAATTTAATTAAATAAATCCCTTTCGGCAAATAAGCAATATCGACTATATTATTACTATTCGAAACACTATAGCTATTGATCTTTTTTCCGAGAATATCATAAAGATCCAATGTGATTAAATCATCTACTGAAGGCAATAGTATAAAAAACTTATCTTTTGCAGGATTTGGATATATTTTAATATTTAGATCATTATCCAAATTAGATTCAACTGACAAAGCATTATTTAATGCTAATTCAAGATTTGGTATGCCGTAACCTAAAAAATAATCTGGCGTTGTATACTGAGATCCAGACGCTCTGACTAATTGCATAATTTCTACATTAGTTTTACTTGGTAATGCTTGCCATAAGCAGACTATACCGCCTGCCAAAATAGGTGAACTAAAAGACGTTCCATTGGCTGTAGCAATAATATTATCCTCTGTAATAACATAACTAGCTTGCCCTTGAGCTACAACATCGGGTTTTTGTGAAGGCTGAATATCACTACCAACAGAACTAAAAGTAACATAAGCCCCTAACGCATCTACTGCTCCAATTGATAATACGTATTGAGAATCTGCAGGAGCTCCAAAACCAGAACTGCCAGAATTACCAGCAGATGTAACCATAAGCAATCCTTTTTCAAAAGCGATGTTAGCCCCTCTAGTAATGTATGCCGTATTTCCATCCATATCGGCTGGAGTATAATTGTAATTAGCATTATCGTAAGTCGTGTATCCCAGAGATGTATTAATAACATCTACACCTAAACTATCTGCCCTTTCAACTGCTTCAACCCAATAACTTTCTTCAACAGGATTTTCATTTGGAGCATCTTCAGTAATAAACAAATAATAAGAAGCATCTGGAGCCGTACCCACAAATTGATTTTCAATATAACCAGCCATATCGCTTAAAACTAAAGTTCCATGATTACTTCCGGTACTAGTATATACGTCAACAGTTCTATTTACAAAATCGTAGCTACCCAATAAATTACCGGCATCTCTAAGTCTTTTAAATGACGTCATGGCATTAACGTTTGGAAAGCCAGCATCCATAACCGCAACAGTCATATCTGTTCCTGTATAATTTGCTAGATGCAGATCATCGCCATTAAACATTTCAATTTGATTAGAAGCATCTCCATAATTGAATGTTGTAAAAGCACTTTCTAATTTAGATTCCTTTTTTTGTTTTTTTGATATACTTGTGCTTTTAGCGTTTAAACTTTTGTCTGCAAAATCAATGCTATTAACAAAAGTCAAACTTGATAATGCTTGAATATGTACTTGACTACCTCTTACATGAACCGCATTAAACCATTTGGATTTTGCCATAACGGTGATACCTGTAGTATTTTTAAGTTGTGTAATATACGTTTCATTAACAGGAACATCACGAGCATCAATAGTTACACCATGAGCATTTTTTCTATCAATAGCTTTTTGGGTAAGTATACTTATAGGATTGTTTACAGAAGCGGTGACATTTTGTTTATCTGTTAAATAAACCCAAGCATCTTCTACTTGCGCGTATAGACTAAAACTGATACAGGTGAAACCTAAAAGTAATAATGACACTTTTTTCATAGCACTAATAATTAGTAATGCTAAGTTATGAAATTACTCCGGAACCTATAAGCTCATCATCAATATACCAAGCTACAAATTGCCCTTCTGTTATGGCAGACTGAAATTCTTTAAACTCAACATACAGTCCACTATCAACTTTATGTAAAATGGCTTTTTGTAAAGGTTGTCTATATCTAATTCTTGCTAAAACTTCCATAGTTTCATCTATCTGAAGTTTTAAATCTTCTCTAATCCAATGTAATTCTGCATTGGAAACAAATAAAGCTTTCTTAAAAAGCCCAGGGTGCTCCTTTCCTTGCCCCGTATAAATTACATTCTCTTCAACATCCGTATCAATAACAAATAAAGGTTCTACCGTTCCTCCAACAGCAAGTCCTTTTCTTTGGCCCTTAGTAAAATAATGCGCACCTTGATGCTTACCAACAATTTTTCCATCGGAAATCTTATATTCAATTTTACGAGATAAATATTTTAATTTTTCTTCTGTAGAATTAAATGCAGTTTCAACATCGTTAAAAACGTCTTGCTCTTTTGGAACTTCAACAATAACGCCTTCTTTTGGTTTCAATTGTTGTTGCAAAAAATCAGGCAACTTCACTTTTCCAATAAAACATAAGCCCTGCGAATCTTTCTTTTCTGCAGTTACCAAGTCTAGTTTTGTAGCAATTTCTCTGACTTCAGGTTTTGTTAATTCACCTATAGGAAATAAAGCCTTAGATAACTGTTCTTGAGATAACTGACATAAAAAGTACGACTGGTCCTTATTTACGTCGGCTCCTGCTAGAAGCTGATAAAGCTCTTTATTACCTTTTTCAATAACCCCTTTTCTGCAATAATGACCCGTGGCAACATAATCGGCACCAAGTTCTAATGCAATTTTCATAAACACATCAAACTTAATCTCTCTATTACAAAGTACATCAGGATTTGGTGTTCTTCCTTTTTCATATTCATGGAACATATAATCAACAATGCGTTCTTTATATTGCTCACTTAAATCAACTGTTTGAAACGGAATACCAAGTTTTTCTGCCACTAACATAGCATCATTACTA
>NZ_CAJQQI010000071.1 GCF_905480415.1 uncultured Algibacter sp.
ATGAAGAATTTTATAGAGTAAAATGTGACGATGATTATTATAACACATACTTATGGTTAAATATAACTCCTAGTCATAAAATTAGAAAAGAGTTAAAAAAAAGAGACTTTTAAAAAAGAACAAATAAACACCACTAAAACGCATAATTGTACCAAAATTTGTACCATTTTAGTGTATTTCAAACAAATAAAAACCTCAACTACCTATTTTATAGTTAGTTAAGGCCTTATTAATGTGACCGCGAAGGGATTCGAACCCCCAACCCTCAGAGCCGAAATCTGATATTCTATCCAGTTGAACTACGCAGCCGTTATTATTTACACTTAGACTAACTTAAGATAACTTAGCCTTTACTATATTAGAAATCGTTTTACCATCTGCCTGTCCTGTAAGTTCTTTGCTAACCATACCCATTACCTTCCCCATATCTTTCATGCCTTCTGCTCCTATTTGTTCTATAGTTGCAACAACAACTTTTTCAATTTCTTCATCAGTGATTGCTTCAGGTAAAAACTGGTTAATTACCTCTGCTTCGTCTATTTCAGGTAATGCTAAGTCCTTCCTATCTTGTTCTAAATAAATTGCAGCACTGTCTTTACGTTGCTTGACTAACTTTTGAAGTATTTTAAGCTCTTGATCTTCCGTTAAATCTTCTTTTGCACCACTTTCTGTTTGCGCTATTAGAATAGCTGATTTTACAGCACGCAATGCAGTTAAAGCTATTTGATCTTTAGACTTCATAGCTTCTTTTAAAGCCGTCATAATATCTTGTTGTAAACTCATA
Organism: uncultured Algibacter sp.; assembly: GCF_905480415.1. Lineage (GTDB taxonomy): Bacteria > Bacteroidota > Bacteroidia > Flavobacteriales > Flavobacteriaceae > Algibacter_B. The sequence continues at coordinate 785 of NZ_CAJQQI010000071.1, forward strand.
ATATATTGTTTGAAAGAAATGCGAAGATAAAAAATAGATTCCTGGCTTTAGAGGAATGACAAGAAAATAAAACCCAAAAAGTTGAGGGAACTTTTCGGGTCATTAAAAAATAACACACTAAGTTTAATTCAAATAAATTAATCTACGTTATCGTGTAAAAATGAATTATTACTTCTTAGCTGGATATCATCATTATCATCCAAACCAATACTCGTTCTTGACATATCGGTTTCTGATGAGTGTTTAGCCTCATTTAAATCCACCCCTTGTCGTTTGTAAGCTGGCACTTTTTCTATGTCTTCAATTTTAGCACTATTAAACTTATAATTAAAGTCTTTCATTTTGCGTCTGCGTTCTTCAGCACGTTCTTTTAATAATTCAGAAATAGGGCTATTCATAGGATCAATTTCCTCAGCAACTTCTTCATGAAAAGTAGGTTCTTTAACAATCTTCTTTTCAAAAACAACTTCTTCATCAACTTCCTCCAAAACTTCGTTTGGCGTTTGCTGTGTTTTATTTATAGACGATTCTACTTCAACATAATCATCTAAAGCATAGCGAACATCGCCTTCTTCATTGGTCTCGTTAACTGTTATTAACTCAACATAATCGTTGACTGCAATATCTTTAATGTCATCCGTCAAATCATAAGAAACTACATCTTCTTTTTCTTCCTTTATCTCTTCAATTGAAGCTGATAATGGCAAATCGAAAGTTAATGTGATTTGTTGCTCTTCTTCAACGTAATCTGAAATCACTTCAATATCCTGAACATCTTCAATATCAGCAACCATTCTAGTTACTGGTTTGATTATAAAATCTTCATCTTCTTCAAGATTAGCAATGTTAGCACTTACTTCATCATAAACCACATTAATATTCTTAATAATTTCTGATGTAGGTATTAATTCAATATCTCTATGTATCTCTTTAACTTCTTCTTTTTTAGAAAAAATCACTACTTCCTCTTCTTCAGTTTCTAAATCTAAAACATGACGAACAACAGGCGTTTCCTTCTTTTCTTCTAATACAATAATTGGCTCAATAACAACAGGCTCTTTTTCTTTTGAATCTAAATCTTGATCTTCACTTAATGAGTGTATAACTTTTTTAGTTTCTGTATTAGTAATTTCATCTTGTTGTTCAATATTAAACCCAGTAGCAATAATGGTAACAGCAATAGACTCTTCTAAAGATTCATCTTCACCAACACCCATAATAATGTTAGCACCATGACCTGCTTCATTTTGAATATGATCATTAATCTCTCCTATTTCATCAATAGTAATTTCTTGAGCACCAGAAACGATTAGTAGTAATACATTTTTAGCTCCTGTGATTTTGTTGTCATTTAACAAAGGTGAATCAAGAGCCTTACTAATAGCGTCTTGTGCACGGTTTTGACCTGATGCTAATGCAGACCCCATAATAGCAGTTCCACTATTACTTAATACGGTTTTGGCGTCTCGTAAATCAATATTTTGTGTATAATGGTGTGTAATAACTTCAGCTATACCACGAGCAGCGGTAGATAACACTTCATCAGCTTTAGAGAATCCTGCTTTAAAACCAAGGTTTCCATAAACTTCGCGAAGTTTGTTATTATTAATTACAATTAAAGAATCAACTACATTTCTTAATTTTTCAATACCCTTTTGAGATTGTTCAATACGCATTCTACCTTCAAATTGAAAAGGCATGGTTACAATACCAACTGTTAAAATGTCTAAATCTTTGGCCATTTTAGCAATAATTGGTGCAGCTCCCGTTCCTGTTCCCCCTCCCATTCCTGCTGTAATAAATACCATCTTGGTATTAGAGTCTAGCATTTGAGAAATATCATCAAAACTCTCAACTGCCGATTGCTCACCAATATCTGGATTTGCTCCTGCTCCTAAACCTTCTGTTAAATTAAGACCTAGTTGAATCTTGTTAGGAACTCCGCTGTTTTGAAGGGCTTGTGCGTCTGTATTACAGATATAAAAATCTACACCTTTAATACCTTGTTGGAACATGTGGTTAATGGCATTACTACCACCGCCACCAACACCAATGACTTTAATGACATTTGATTGATTTTTAGGCAAATCAAATGAGATGTTTGTTTCGAATTCTTTTTTGCTGCTCATAAAATTCTATTTTTCTAGGGGTTTTGTACTTTATATTTTAATTCAATGGATTTAGTTACTCTGCGTTATCTAAAAAATCTTTAACGCGCTCTGTTAACTTATCAAGGAATGAGCGTCTTTCCTTTATCGGTTTTTCTTTAAGCTCTTCTTCAACTGATATTTCTATTTCACCTGCAACTTGCTCTTGTTGTTCTGTTTTATTTCGTTCTTGACGTTTTAAACCATCTAATACTAATCCAACTGCTGTGGCGTATAACGGACTCGTTACATCATCATCACTATCGCCAGCTAAATGTTCGTTAGGATATCCTATTCTGGTATCCATTCCAGTTATATATTCAACTAACTGCTTTAAATGTTTTAATTGGCTACCACCACCCGTTAAAACAATACCAGCAATTAACTTTTTCTTTTGCTCTTCGTGTCCGTAGTTTTTAATCTCCACATAAACCTGCTCAACGATTTCTACAACGCGGGCATGAATGATTTTGGACAGATTCTTTAAAGTGATTTCCTTAGGGTCTCTACCTCTTAAACCAGGAATAGATACTATTTCGTTATCCTTATTTTCACCTGGCCATGCTGAACCAAATTTAATTTTCAATAACTCCGCTTGCTTTTCAATGATAGAGCAACCTTCTTTTATATCTTCTGTAATTACGTTTCCTCCGAAAGGAATTACCGCTGTATGACGAATAATTCCATCTCTAAAAATTGCTAAATCAGTAGTGCCACCACCTATATCAATTAGGGCAACACCAGCTTCTTTTTCTTCTTGGCTTAAAACAGCATTAGCAGATGCCAATGGCTCAAGCGTTATGCCTTCAAGGTTTAACCCTGAACTTTGTACACAACGTCCTATATTTCTAATAGAAGATACTTGCCCAACAACTACGTGAAAGTTCGCTTCTAAACGACCTCCATACATGCCTATTGGCTCTTTTATTTCTGCCTGACCGTCAACTTTATATTCTTGCGGTAATACATGAATAATTTCTTCTCCAGGAAGCATCACCAATTTGTGAACTTGATTAATCAGCCTATCAATATCCTCTTCATCAATTACAGTTTCAGAATTTAATCGCGTTATATAATCGCTATGCTGTAAACTTCGGATGTGTTGACCCGCAATACCGACAGTAACATCTTCAATCTTCATATCCGCAGCAACTTCTGCTTCTTGAACTGCTTGCTGAATGGACTGAATGGTTTGTGTAATATTATTAACAACACCACGATGCACTCCTAAACTTTTAGATTTACCAATACCTAAAATTTCAACCTTGCCGTATTCATTTTTACGCCCAATCATTGCCACAATCTTTGTGGTTCCTATGTCTAATCCTACTGCTAAATTAAGTTCCATAGCTTAAATTTTGGTACATATTACTTGGTTTTCGAACTGTAAATTCACTTGACTATATTTATTAAGTGTATTATTTTTTTGATTTTGTTTATAAAATGCTTTTAAGTTGTTGATTTTTTTATCCAAGAACTCCCCATCACCTAATTGCACAATAAAATCACACTTTCTAAGCCTTAAATAGAGGTTCATATTAATATCTTGATGGATCTCAAAAACATGTTTTTTCAAAAATTCATCCTTGTTAATTTTACGCGCTATTTTAAAGACCTTTTTCAAATTATTTTTTTCAACATAACCCGTAACCAATGGTACTCTTGCCGAATAATTTTTTGACAACGGCATGGAT
>NZ_CAJQQI010000072.1 GCF_905480415.1 uncultured Algibacter sp.
CCTAGGTACCATATGTTTCGATTTGTTTTCGAGTTGTTCGTTTTTTTTTTGTGGAAATTTGATTACATGTGTTGAAAATAATTTTGTGGAGATGAGGATTGGAAAATGATTCATTTTCCACTAATAAAATGGAGAAACGATTGGATGTGAATTTGATATCTATCAAAAAAACATGAAAGGGATTGCTTGTAACTTTTCTACTTTCAGGTAAGGGAATCCCTAAATTTTTTATTTTCAAATAAGGGAGGGGAGGGAATCTTCAAATATTAAATAGCCGATAGTAAGGGAAGGAAGGGTATCATCCAACATTAATTAGCCGATAGTAGGGTTATCCAAGGGCATCATCTAACATTAAATAGCCGAAAGTAAGGAGATTGCCCTCAACATACCGATTCCCCAAGATCTAGGGAGGGCGACTTGTGTTGGTTTAAATAATTATGCTTTTGTGTGCTTCTGTTTGATTTTGCATCTTTAATAAAGTGGCATATTTGTTGGCAGTTTTAGTCCATATCTCCAAACGTGTTTTAGTGCGTTTTAATGGGTTATTTTTTTGTCGAGTACTAAGTTAATTACGGAGATGTTGTTTGTGATGCAGAACACAACACCATAACCGAAGTAAGAAATTTCAAATCTTGTAGTGACTGGACAATTACAGACCAAAATTTAACAACTTCAGTTTCTTATTTTTATATGACGAATATCATGAAAAATTATATCATCTTCTTTTAACTTTAAAGTTCAAATGTAAAATTTTTATTATGAAAAATTCGAACCAATTATTTATTAGAACGATCTGTTATAATTTATTTATTCTTGGATTTTTATTTTTATTCACGGCCTGTAATAATAGTCCTTCAAAAGATAAAACAAGTAAAACTGAAACAGATGAAATTGTAAAAGTTGAGGATATTTTTTGGAATGTTAAAGCCATCCTTCCAGATGGACAAAGCATAGATATTAAAGGCTTTGATAATTCGGGAAAACCCTTCGACGTAAAGGCCATTCAAAACTCCGATCAAGATAACTTATTAGATGTAAAAGCTATTATGGACGGTGAGAAATTACCCGTTAAGATATTGGTGAGTAAAAATCAATTTACTCCTGTTGTAGCTATTAGTAATGAAGGTAATGCGTACAAAATTAAAGCAGTAACAGCAGAAGGCGAAAAACTGCAGGTAATAGGAGTGACTAGATTTGATAATATTGTTATTATGAAAGTCATTACCAAAAAGGGGAAGTTCTATGGTGTAAAAGCTATTTCACCTACCGGAAAACTTAATGATATTAAAGGAATAAAAATTAATACGAAGGACAGAGAGATGTCATTAAAAGGCCTAAATGTCCATGCACATGTTAAAGCGATGCATCCATCTGATAATGAGGATGACTTTATAATGCCCAAAAAAAATAAAGAGAAAGGAATATATGAAAATGATTTTGAAAGAATTATCTGGAATATTAAGGCGGTAACTGCTGATGGTAAAAACCTAGATGTAAAAGCTTTTGATGCTGAAGGCAATACATTTGATGTAAAAGCTACACAAGACTCTAAACAACATAGTTTTATGAATATTAAGGCATTTGTAGAGGGGGCGGAATTACCAGTTAAAATAATGCAAAGTACAGACGAATATGCACCCGTAAAAGCCATAGGTAGAAACGGTACTATTTACGATATTAAAGCATTAACTGAAGATAATGTAAAACTAGATGTAAAAGGCATTAGCCGTTCAGGTAATATTATTCATGTTAAAGCTATAAATGAAAATGGAGAATTTTATGGTGTAAAAGCTTTCGCTCCAGACGGAAAACTTAATGAAGTAAAAGGTATTAAGATTTTTGAAAGAAAAGTAGAGATGAAAATACAAGGAAATCCTGTGTATGCTCATTTAAAAGCCATTCAACAATAATTGGTTTTTTTATCATCTATACTCTGGCAATTATCCTTTTTGCTGACTAAAAATCTTTAAATCCTGAACCTTACACTATGCGTCACTTTATTATTTTATAGTTTTGCTTTGCTACCTTTTTATAGACACAACTAGCATTATATAAACGTTATAGTTGAATTTTTTTAATGATTTAAGTTCTAAAAAAGAGCTATACTTACTTTTCATCAAACGTGCAGAACCTATTAATAATCATTTTTTGATGTTTATGAAAATATATCTAGAAGTTGTTTTTTTTGTAATACTTTTCTATTACTTTTGTGTTGATTAGTTAATTATATTGTAAGAGAGAGGTTACTTGTGAGAGAGAGCCTCTTTTTTTTATGATTTCTATGATTGATATTTGTCGAGGAAGAAGTTTTAAATATGGTATAGTCATGACAAGTACGCTTCGTCTGAATATTTTGTAAAAAGAAAAGAGTGAACATCAACCATGATACTTCACCCTTTCTTTAATTGTACTAAAAAGTCTACTTGTGAGAGAATGATTAAATGTATTCATTAAATCCCTATAAGGTTTAATTTTTCTGTCATTAACCAATAGGTGTAGTTTAAATACCAATATGTGTAGATGAGTGGTATTTAAAACCATAACAGAAGTAAGACCTTTTAAACCTGGCCATAGCCTTGATAAGTATTCTGCAAAGTTTTAAATAGTTTCAATACGGCATCCCGAAACATACTAACTTATATTATTTCTTGTTGATTTAAATGACATTCGTCATCTAATAATCATAAGGAGTTAATTACCTTTAATTTCTGATTAATAGTGTCCATTATGAAACCTAAAACTTTATTAGCCTTAGTGTTATTTGCATTTATATTGAGTTGCTCAACTGATAAAAAAAAGAATAGCTTGGAAGAAGATAATCTAAAAGGAAATGTAAAATCTGTAAGAGAATTTTCTTTTGTTGCGGTTGATAAATTGGGTGAGATTAGCAAAGGAGCTAGAAAGACACAAATTTATAAGAAATATGATGATAAAGGAAATAGAATTGAGCAGGACGATTATGGATCAGATGGAAGTTTATCTTCTAAAACTACATTTAAATATGATAGTAAAGGCAATAATATTGAGATGAACTTATATTTATCAGATCGTAGTTTAACGTATTATTTTTCTTTTAAATATGATGATAAAGGGAACGAAATTGAGAGGAATAGATATAAATCGGATGGGAGTCTAGATTATAAATTTAGTTATGTATATGATGATAAAGGGAATGAAATTGAGAGGAATAGATGTGAATCTGATGGGAGTTTAGATTATAAATCTAGTTATGTATATGATGATAAAGGGAATCAAATTCTGTGGGACTATTATAAATCGGATGGGAGTTTAGAGTATAGATACACATTTAAATATGATGATAAAGGAAATGAAATTGAGAGGAATAGACATAAATCTGATTGGATTGTAGATTGTGAATACACTTATAAATATGAACTGGACACTAAAAATAATTGGATAAAGCGTATAGACTTTAAAAATGATAAACCACAATATATCTTAGAAAGAGAAATAGAATATTACTAAATGACTATATACTGGTTTAACTAATTAGAACTAAATAAACGCATGGCATGGAAGCCATAACCAATACGGCACTTTTTAGACAACCATATTGGTCATGGGCAGCGTTGTAATTGTTGCGCTAGAGACAAGTTTTTTGTTGAAGTGGTTTCTGATGCTAAGCACAACACCGTTAGCGAAATTAGAAGTATTAAATCTGGAATTAGCCTTGATAAGTATTCTATGATTTAAATATTAGGCATAAAAAGAAAGAGTGAAAACCAACCAAGATAATTCACCCTTTTTTTATTGCTATTAATCAACTGTTTATTAAACAAATTTGGTTAAATATACCATTTATATATCTTTAAGGCTTCAATTTTTCCACCACTAACTCATAAGTGTCGTTCAAGCACGTATTTGTATAGATGAGTGGTGTTTAAAACCATAACAGAAGTAAGAAGTTTTAAATATGGTCATAGCCTTGACAAGTATGCTAATCTAAAGTCTTTACAAAAAACTATTTTCAATTTAATTGACTACCTTACAACAAAGTTTAAAACTGAACTTCTTTTGGGTATGTGGATTCTTCCGTGGTTGGTAGTTAATAACAAGAAGCATATCTGGAGGGGGTTTTAAAACTGTTCTTAGCTGTCTAACTGTAAATCTTAACTTATTTGTTAGAGGTTGTTTATAATGCAGAACATAACACAATAATAGTAAGGAGTTTTAAATACGGTAGTAGTCTTGACAAGTATTCAGCAATTTAAATAAAGATAAATTCCTCACACTTTTTATAAATAGATTCTCCAGAGGTAAAAACTTCCTATTAACCAACCCACAGGATAGTCATTCGTACGCTCTGAAGGAATCTAACAATTAAAACTATCGGAAAATATAGTAAAAATAAGTTGTCTATTACGGTTATATTCTTCTTAACTATATTAATGTTGAAATACCATATATAATCACCTACATGTACATAGAAAAGAAAGAATTTTAAGTATTAGAGAAAGGTCAAATAACTTTTCGTAACTAAAATAATTTATCAGTTGCATTAACAATAGATTTCTAAAATAAATTCAGGGATGCCCATTAACTGTTTCGCCATAGACAAGTTTTTTATTGAGGTGGTTTATAATTCAGAGCATAACA
>NZ_CAJQQI010000073.1 GCF_905480415.1 uncultured Algibacter sp.
GAATGCATAATCTACTTTTTTTATTTCATCAAGAATAACTTTATCCCATTTATCCCACTTATCGATATCTGGAATAAATAAAGCACTTTTATTTGGCCCTATAATTTTATAACCCACCGTTTCAGAATATTCATCTCTATGAGGAACTAAAAACGGAATAACTTGAATTTTATCAGATAGTTGTATGGGTTTTTCATTTTCTATTTCTATTATATTGATATTTTTTCTTTCTACAAGTAAGTTCCAAGGCCCATTATTAATTAGAAATTTTTTCATTTTTGGCATAGCATAAACCGGTATGTTTTGGGCATCCATAGCTTCCTTACCTAAAAACATTAACCCCGTATAATGACCAATATGGGCGTGAGTTAAAAATATACCATCTGCTATTTCTTTATTACTTAGCTTTTCATAGCTAGTAAGCATTTTCATTTGTTGCGCTATGTCGGGAGTGGCTTCAAATAAATAAGTTTTATTATTTGGGGTATCAATTAACCCTAATGAAATTATTTGTCTATCATTATTTTGATTTTTAAATAGATCGATACAACATGATTTATTGCACCCAATTTGCGGGGAACCGGCATCTTGAATAGTCCCTAGTATGACTATTGAAGTATTATTTATATTTAATTCTTTAGTCTTTTGTTCTTCAAGAGTATTTATTGAAGGTTTTTTGTTTGAACAAGAAAACATAATAACGATCAAAAAAAGGATGCTGTATTTTTTCATTTTTTTACTTCTAATTTGTCTTAATCGATTACAATTATTAGTGATGTTGCTATGCATCTAATTTAGGCATAAATTAGATGTTGTATTCAGTTCTAATTTTTTAAATTCATTTTTAATAAAAAAACCACCAAAAGTAAATTTCTTTTAGTGGTTTAATAATAATTGTGTTGGTTTTATTTTATTTCATTTTGACAATAATAAATTGAGTGCGTCTGTTTGATTGATGCTGCTCTTCAGAGCATTTTGAAGTACTATTACAGTCATTAGTTAATCTTTCTTCCCCATACCCTATATAATCTACAATTCTAGCAGAATTAACACCTTTTTCAACTAAGTATTTATAGGTTTCATTTGCTCTTTCTTGAGAAAGCTTATAATTATAATCAGCAGGACCTCTAGAATCTGAATATGACTCAATTTCAATTGTCATGTTAGGATATACATTCAACATGGTGTTTACAATGCTATCCAATTCTTGTATATTTTGATTTCTAATTTCAGAACTATTATAACCAAAGTTAATGTCAGGAAAATTTATTAATACTGTAGTTTCTAATTCTTTTGCTTTTGGTTGCAATGAAAAGTCCGTAGGAATCACTTTTACGTTTCTATCTATACTTTTTGAGGATATGATATTTGTATAAGCCTCGTAACCATCTCTATTAACTTTAACGGTATAGTCTGTATCTCTATTAATGTTAATAGAATAGTGTCCGTCATTATCAGTTTGACATGTAGCAATTTCATTATTATTTGTGTCAAGCAGCTTAACCACAGCATTACTCATGGGGTTATTGCTAATATTATCAAAAACAGTTCCGTCAAGGTTTAATGGAAGAATTCTATCATAAGCATAAATATCATCACTACCAACACCACCATGTCTATTGGATGCGAAATACCCAGATAATCCATCTTCACTCATAAAAAAGGAAAAATCGTCTTTACTAGAATTTACTGGAGTCCCTAAATTAATAACACTAATAATGTTGCTATTTTTTTCTGAAACTGTACCAAAAATATCTAATAAGCCTAATCCCGGGTGACCATCAGAGGAGAAGAAAAGAGCTCCTTCACTATTAATAAAAGGGAATCTTTCGTTTTTATCTGTATTAACCAAGCTTCCAAGATTTTTTGGTTTTCCGTAAGAACCCTTATTAATATCAACATAATAAATATCAGACCCACCAAAGCCACCAGACCTATCTGAAGCAAAATACAGTTTTGATTCGTCTTCGCTTAATGCTGGGTGACCGTTTGAATAATGATTGCTGTTAAAAGGGAGTTCTTCAATATTTGTCCATTTATCTTCAACTAACAACGCTTTGTATATTTTTAAATTTGAAACACCTTCATTGTTTCTTCCTAAAACATTTTTTATAAAATCAGTTCTAGAAAAATACATGGTTTTACCATCTTTAGTTAAAGTTATTGGGCCATCATGGTATATAGAGTTTACTTGTCCTTTTATTTTAGATTTACCAGTTACGATACTATCATTAGAATTTTTATCAATCACATAAATATTAAGAAAGGGTTCTTCATCCCAACCGTTTATATGTTTTTTTAAATGACCTTTATCTCTTGATGATGTGAAGTAAATATTACTATCATGCTCAAAGGCACCAAAATCACTAAACTTTGAATTGAATTTAATTTCCTTTAAAAAGTACTGTTTCTTAGCGTTGAAAATAGAGTTTAAAAAATCTGAATCTTTTAAATACTTTTGTTCTTTAATATTTCCGCCAGCATCTTTAAACTGTTTCATCCATAAACGGGACGCTTCATAATCCTTAACACCACGTAATACTTGTGAATAATTATAATAGTATTTAATAGGAACGTTGTTTTGTTTTACTGCTTTTTTATAATATACAACGGCACTGTCTGGGTTTCTCAAGTAAGCATAACTATCAGCTAATTGCCTGGTCGCATAATCAGTGTTAAAACCCTCATTAATTAATTCGTGATAAGCACCAATAGCTTGAAAAAAAGCAAAATTATTAAATAAATTATCTGCTCTTTTTTGGATATCATTTTGTGCAAAAGCACAGATAGTGATGAGCAAAGCGATACCTGTTGTTATGTCGTTTTTTAATTTCATTTGGGGTCTTATTTCATTAAAAAATCTTATAATATATGTCTATATGCAATTAGGTTTTGCGTGATCTATTCCATTTGCACTACAATAAATTGTGTACGTCTGTTTAATTGATGTTTCGCTTCATCGCAAGCTACACCATCAGCGCATTCATTTATTAACCTGCGTTCTCCATAACCTTTATATTCTGTAATGTTTGATGAGTTTACACCTTTAGATATTAAATAGTTATAGGTTGATTTAGCTCTATTAGTTGATAAGATGTCATTGTATTCAAAAGTTCCGCGAGAATCTGTATGAGCTTCAATTCGAATAACCATTTCAGGGTAGTCATCCGTCATCAGTTTTACTATTTTATCTAACTCAAGGGCATATTCCTTACGAATATTAAACTTTTCGAAATCAAAATAAATAGGTTTAAGTTGCGCATTTTTTACAGATGTAGAATCGTTTCCCATCAAGTTGTTTTCGTAATCTAAATTGTTGGTATTTAATTCAGCTAGTTTAACAACATTTTGTACTGGGTTTAATAGTAAATTCCCAGTAATGGTAATCAATTCAGTTTGAATATTTTTTGAGGTGAATTCTCTATAATCTTCAATGTACTTATCCTGATTAGCAACTATTTTATAATCTTTATTTCTATCAATATTTATTTGATAATAACCATTTTCATCTGTTTCCATATAGGCCACTTGATTACCTTGGTCATCAAATAAAGTTATTTTTGCTGCTACTATAGGGTTGGTATTTATAGCGTCAGTTACAACACCCTCGACATGAAGAACTGGTTCTCTGTGGAATGCATAAATATCATCACTACCAAGACCTCCTTGGCGATTTGAGGCAAAATATCCCGTTATACCATTTTGATTCATGGTAAAGGCAAAGTCATCTTTATTCGAGTTAACAGGTACTCCTAAGTTTATTACATCTGCGATGCTTACTTCATCATCACCTTTTATGGTTGCAAAGATATCTAGCAAGCCTAAACCTGTATGTCCATCAGAAGAAAAGAATAAAACACCTTCATTATTTACAAAAGGGAATCCTTCTGCACTTTCTGTGTTGATAATATCTCCTAAGTTTTGAATATTCCCAAGTGTTCCGTCTTGAGCTATATCTACAGTCCAAATATCAGACCCACCTATAGTTCCTGGTCTATCAGAAGTGAAATATAATTTAGTATCATCAGTATTAAGAGCTGCGTGTTGGGTTGAAAAATTATCACCATTTATAGAAAGATCTTCAACATTCGTCCATAAACTATCAACAAATGTCGCACGGTAGATTTTCATATTGGTTAACCCTTTTTTATCCTTTATTTCAATATTATCTTTGAAATTATTTCTTGAGAAGTACATGGTTTTTCCATCCTTTGTGATGGTAACCGGACCATCATGATAAATGGAGTTTACATCACCGGGTAGTTTTGCTGTATGGTCAACATTGCTTTTAGAACCAGCTTTAGTAACATATATATCTAAAAAAGGTTGTTCGTTCCATCCATATAATCGCTTTATCGCAACGCCTTCATCACGAGCGGAAGCAAAATATACTTTTCCGTCATGTTCAATGGCTCCAAAATCACTATACTTAGAGTTGAAGCGAACTCTGTCCAAAAAATATTGTTGTTTTGCGCCAAATACGCTGGTTATAAAATTAATATCTTTTGAAAAATCATTGGCATTAACAACACCACCAGAATCTTTATAACGTTTAAGCCAAATTTGAGATTCATCATATTTTTTCATTCCACGAAGTGATTGTGCATACTTGTAATAGTACTCCAATGGGACATTTTTCTGCTTAACAACACTTTTATAAAATCTTGAAGCATTTCTTGGATCTCTTAGAAACGCATAACTGTCTGCAAGCTTTCTTGTAGCATAGTCTCTGTTATAGTTATCTTGAAGAAGTTCTGTATAAAGTTTTGCAGCTTTTACAAAAGAAAACTTATTGAATAATGTATCAGCTCTTTTTTGCTTTCCTTGTTGAGAAAACACTGAAAAACTAAGCATAAACGCAACACAAACTAATATGTAATTTTTAGTATTCATAGACAAATTTGTATTAGAAATATCTAGGTGATTTTAATTTAGAACTCAAGAATTTAAACTCATACATAAGAAGTATTTCATGCGTTCCTGTAGTATAGTCTGCAATTTCAGATATTGGTTTTTCATAAGCGTAACCAATTCGTAATTGTCTAGATACTTGAAAATCTACAATACCACCAATAGCAGCAGTTTGTTCATTAATTCTATATGAAGCACCTAACCAAAGTTTTTCGTTAAATAAAAAATTTCCAGTTAAGTCATATGATATAGGAGCACCATTAGTAGCTTTAATTAAAGCCGCTGGTTTAAACTTTATACTTTTTGTTACATCAATTACACCACCAGCTGTAAAATAGTAACTTATACGATCTAATGCTTCAAAATCATTTGCGTTATTGGCATCATTATTTAATATTCTTGGAGCAGATAAACTAGCATAAATCTTATTTGTACTCCAATAAACACCAGCACCAATATTTGGAGCCCATCTATCTTCTGTTCCATAAATTAGTGGGTCATTTTGATTGTCTTCATTTAGACGAAAATCTGTATCAAAACTAAACTGTGTAAATCCACCTTTTAAACCAAATGCTAACTTTCCATCTTTGCCTGTTGGAATACTATATGAAAAATCACCGTATACATAGGTAAAATTTTGGGGCCCTAAATCATCTTCAATAAACGACAAACCTATGCCTATCCTATCATTTCTAAGCGGAGTGTGTATGGACAGTGTTTGTGTAATAGGACCTCCCTTAAATCCAACCCATTGGCTTCGATGTAATCCAACTATACTTAAAGCCTCTCTACTTCCTGCATAAGCTGGATTTATTGAGATTGTGTTGTACATATACTGTGTGAATTGCGGTAATTGTTGCGCAACCCCTACCGTACAGCTTAACAACGCAATAGCGATTATATTATGTTTTAAAAGTTTCATAGGTTAAGATATTATTTTGTTCCTAAATAAACTGGACCTGTTAATGGGTTCAATCCACTGTTTCTTAAATTAATGATATAGTAATAGGTTCCGTTTGGTAATTGTCCATTGTTCCCGATAGATGATCTAGGTGATGATCCATTCCAATCTCCAAAGACACCAGATCCCGATTTTAAACTACCCAAGGTATAATCGTTAGACTCAAACACAAGAGCTCCCCAACGGTTGAATATTTTTATTTCAGCAACAAAACCACATAAATCTATGCCCTGAATATCAAACGATTCATTAAAACCATCTCCATTTGGTGTTATTGCAGTTGAAATACTAATATCCTTTTCACCACAAGGTAAAACTCTACATTTGGCATCAACAACCATAATTACATCAGTAATATTTATACACCCGCTTTGGAATCCTGTATATCTTAATACATATTGAATTCCATCAGTATTAGGATTAAACTCTTCGGAATATGCAGAATCTAAATTAGTAGGGTCAAAAATACTACCGTTTATAGTTGCTATTGTGCTACCTTCAATAATTTCCCAGGTACCACCAAAAACATCATCTGCTAAGAAATTATCTAAGTTCAAAACACCTTCATCAAAACATCTGTCTTCAGCAACAACTTCATTTAAAACTTCATCAAGTGATACATTTAATGTTTGAGTATATACCTCTTCATTATTACAAGCATCTCTAACTGTCCAAGTTCTTATAATTTGATAATCTGTAATTACATTTTCGTCAAATGAATTTGTCTCATCAAAAACAACAATTACATTTGAAGAACAGTTATCGGTAAACTCTACCTCGGGTGCATCAGGAATATCGGTACAACTTACATCAAGTGTTGTTTCAAAAGTTGATGTAGGTACTGGTGCAGTTGTATCTTGTACGTTTATAACCTGAGTATGGGTAGTTGTTAATCCACAATCATCAGTAGCAACCCAAGTACGAGCAATTGAATAATTTGAAGGACAATTTCCATTAGTTCTTACGTCACTTACTGTTACTAGGGCATCGCCACAATTATCAGTAGCCGTTAAACTAGTTACATCAGGTATTGCATCACATTCAACAGTTGTATCTCTTGGTAAAGATTCTACAAATGTTGGAGGCGTAGTATCTTGAATAATTATATTTTGAGTATGTGTAGTTGTTAATCCACAAACATCAGTAGCTACCCAAGTACGAACTATAGTATAGCTGTTAGGGCAATTTCCATCAGTTCGTGAATCACTAACTGATACAGTAGCTGAATCACAGCTATCCGTAGCTGTTAACGTTTCTGCTACAGGGATAGCGTCACATTCAACTACGATATTTGTATTAGGTAATGTCTCAACAAAAACAGGAGGTGTACTGTCTTGTACTGTAATTATTTGAACGTGAGTATTAGTAACACCACATTCATCCGTAGCTGTATAAGAGCGCGTTATTATGTAGTTATTAGGACAATTCCCGTCTGTTCTAACGTCATTCACAGTTACTGTTGCAATACCGCAATTATCTGTTGCTGTTAAAATTTCTTGAGCAGGTATACCGTCGCATTCTACTACTAAGTCTGCTGGAAGCGTAGTTTGATCAAAATCTGGAGCAGTTGTATCAGCTGTTGATATGATTTGATTCGCACTAACTGTGTTTCCACATGCATCAGTAGCAGTCCAAGTACGAGTGATTGTGAAATTACCGGAACAAGTGCCGTCCACAATAACATCGTTAAAAGTTACGATAGGATTTGCATCACAATTATCAGTAGCAGTTGCAGTACCAAAAGCTATAGGCGTTAAGTCATCACTACATTCAGCAGTTATATTAGCTGGTAATGTAAGTTCTGGAGCTGTGTTGTCTTCAACAGTAACAGTTTGAGTATTAGTAATAGATACTCCACAGATATTTGTTGCTGTCCAAGTTCTTAAAATAGAATATGCATTAGGACATGATCCATTTGTGATAGTTTCATTAAAAATCACATCTAAATTGCCACATGAATTTGAAACAGTAAGTGCTTCTGCATCTGGAATAACATCACATTCTACCGTTATATCAGAAGGTAATGTGCTTTGATTAAATGTTGGAGCATCAGGTTGTGTAAATGTATACATTGCACTTACATTTGTAGTGCTACATAAGTCACTTATGCTCCAAGTGATTTCTATAGAACCTCCAATACAGAAATCTATAGATTGCGCAACAAAATCATTTGTTACAGTCGATGAACACCCACCACTAAAACTATCATTAACTCTAGTTGTTTCATTAGTTACCCAAGTGGCAATGGCAAAATCAAGATTACTTTGAGCAGCTGTTAAATCAGAAGTTCCAAAGTCACATGCGTCGGATGTATCGTCAGCAGGATTGGTATAAGTAATATCAATAGGAGCTGTTAAATTAAAGTCCGCAGTTTCCGTAATGGTTTGACATAAATCAGTAATGGTCCAAGTAATGGTAGTTGCACCACCATCACATAAAACAGGAATAGCCGCCGCAGCACTATTATTAGTTAATACGGGTGAACAACCGTTAGCAATAGAAAAAGCAGCAGTTTGAGCAGCTACCCAATTGTTAAAGGCAGTATCTACTTCACTCTGAGTTGTATAATCACAGGCGTCAGATGTATCGTCCGCAGGATTAGTATAAGTAATTGCAGTAGGAGCAGTAACCGTATATAAAGCTGACTTATTAATGGTTTCACAAATATCATCAATAGTCCAGTTGATTGTAATACTACCACCAGTACATAAATCTAGAGATTGATTCGTAAAATCGTTAGTAACAGTAGGAGAACCTCCTGTAAGAGTATTAATTATAATATTAGTTTGATTATTAACCCATGTAGCGATATCGGCATCTAAATCTGATTGCGCAACAGTAATATCATCATTATCAAAATCACATGCATTAGTATTTCTACTAGAAGGCTCTGTAAAGCTTATACCGTCAGGTTGTGTAAATGTATATGTAGCACTGAAATTAATAGTTTCACATAAATCCGTAATAGTCCAAGTAACGGTGATACTATCAGAAGCACAGAACGAAATAGATTGATTTATGTAATCATTGGTAATAACAGGGTTACAACCATCAGTTACACTTCCGTTAACTGTTGCATTTTGAGTTGCTAACCAAGCAGCAATATCAGCATCTAAATTTGCTTGTGCAATAGTTGCATCAGGATCATAAAACTCAGAAGCATTTGAAGCATCACTCGCCGGAGCTGTATAAGTAATCGCTACTGGAGCCGTAACCGTAAAGTCGGCAGTTTCCGTAATGGTTTGACATAAATCCGTAATGGTCCAAGTAATAGTGGTTGCACCACCATCACATAACACAGGGATAGAAGCCGTAGCACTATCATTAGTTAATAAAGGCGAACATCCATTAGCAATAGAAAACGCAGCAGTTTGTGCATCTACCCAATTATTAAAGGCGGTATCTAAGTTACTCTGAGCCACATAATCACAAGCATCAGAGATATTATCACTCGGAGCCGTATATGTAATTGCTATAGGCGAAATTGTAATAATTTGTGTAACATTTATTGAGTTATTACAGTCATCAGTAACACTATAGGTTCTAGTAATAGTTTCTGGACACGTATTTCCATCGGATACATCCGATACAAAAGCAACGATAGGAGTTCCTTGGTTATCCGCTTCATCCGTAACTACGGTTATATCAAAAGCAGGCACATCATCCATACATTCTACGTTAATAGATGTAGGATTACTTGCTGTTGGTGGTTCATTAACATAATTATTAAAATTAATTGGAATTTCAAGTGGTGCAATAATAGGTTCTCCTTCACATATACCATTCGTTTCATATCCTTGAATTAAATTAAAATCGAAATCTTCGCCCGATGTTTCTCCAGTTCCACTAATCATTCCTAAAAGAGTAACATACGGATAAAAATCAGAGTCGTTTAACGTGGCACAATCAGTTGTAACGTTATAGTTAAAATTTATTTCAGCAATAACATCATCCGGATTATTTGGTAAAGGAAGCGTACCCATATTCCAAACAATAGTTCCATTATTTCCAGCGGTTGCAGGCAGTATTGTTGGAGGTGAAGAATTAACCAAAGGAGAATAAATTGGGTTCACACTTTCAGTAAAAGTCAAATTGGCTGGATCTACCGAAAGCGGTATCGGAATAGTAAGGGTTGTATTTTTTGTTGCTTCAGTACCTGTGTTTTTTATATCTATTTTAAAACCTGCAGATTGACCAGGGACTAAAGACGTGTTTGTTGATGTGTTTTCAACAATAATTTCAGTTTCTGGCACATACGAATCTACAGAAAACGTTACATTAAAAATCACATAAGTATCTTGACTAGTACCATATTGAAAGGAGGTAGAAGTTTGTTCATTAGTTATATATCTATTATAGTCTAGATCACCTTCAAGATTACTACCATTGTCTATTTTAAACATGGCTATATCAACCCCAGTATTATTTACTAAATCCGGATTCCTAATATTTCCTTCAGTATTAATGGATGAATTAAAAAAGTTAGTAGGTGTATTAGCACTATGGCTTAAAGATTCATATAAACTATTAGTTCTGTTTAATATTCCAAAAGTGTCTCCGGAAACTCCTACATCGCCTTCACCTGCCATAACACCAAGTTTAATATTTATATAACCGTTTTCCGAAGTTTTAAAACCGTCAATATCAAAGGTGTAATTGGTGCTTGTTCCTGCAGCTCCCTCTCTTCGCACAAAAGCATGACCATCAAAAACGGTTACATCTCTCCAATTCATTTTAGAATTTTCATAAACAACAACCATTCCCCATCCACCGTAATAACCGGAGTTTCCTCCATCACCTTCTAGTGTTGCAATATCAGCAACAAAATATTCTCCTAATCCGTTAGCTACAACATAATCAGTTATTTCAGCATATGCAGAGTATATATTATCATCGAGACCAGAAGGAAAATAAATGTTTTTATTTAAATCGGTTGTAGTAGTCGCGACAACGTCTTGGTAAACACCTGTAATTCCTTTTTTTAGTTGAACCTTACGTTTATCAAATTCTTTTGTATCTGTACCATTTGTTACTGTAAATATTTCATCAGTACCCGCTCTACCTGTCCAATATAATCCTGCATAAATAATGTTGGAGCAATCAGGAATAGCATTATTTTCCTCCGAAAAAGATAACGTTGCCGAAGATGAATTCCAAGTATTAGGATCTCCATCAATATCAACATAAACCATAGCAGCATTATTATTTGCCGTGGCTGAATAATTCTGTAAAGTAAGATTTGTATTACCCATCATGGTAAAATCCCCTTTTATTGTATAAATGGTAGTTGCTGGAGTAGCACTTGCGGTTCTTGGTGCAAAAGGCACTCTTACCTGACTATAACTATTTATAAGTCCGCCTAAAAACAAAACAACAAAAGCCATAAATTTTATGGACCGTTTATTATTCGCTGATGTTTTATTAATGTATAGTTTTTCCATTTGGTAATCTTTTAAATTGATTTGAGGCTGCTTAAGATGGTTTTTCTGCATTATAGAAAACCCTTACGGAAGGATTAACCTTAACAAAATTTTCAATATCCTTTTTTTGACATTTAAAGCTACATTTTATAAAAACATATTTTAAATGACTCATTTCTGTTAGCGCTGTTAAATCAAATGATTTTTTAAGTTCATTAATTGAGTTAACCTCAACAATTATTATTTTGGCAGATTTATATTTATTCTCATTACTTTTTAAGAACTCAAATGATTTAGTGTCAATCATAGTTACTTTCGAAATTAAACCTTTACCATAAACATTTTTTTCCAAATTATTTTCTATGTAAACAGCGGTTCCTAAATTAAGGGCAAGATTATAAAACTCTGTTCTACTTTTTGAATTCTTTTTATTATTTGGTTTTTTTTGCTTTTCGGTTTTTGATGAGATTTCGAAAATATTTTTTTCCTGAGAGACCGCACTTTCTATGGATAAAAAGTAAATAAACACCACAAATAAACAGGTGCAAAATTTTAAAGTTGATTTATTTTTCATGATATAAGTAATGTTATTTATATATAAACTTCATTTAATATAATCCAGAGAAACACTGGCTACAACCAGTAACTAATGTTAACGGGTAATAAAAAGTAATAAAAGAAAATTAGAGGGAAGTAATTTTGATGGGTGAGCATTATTGCCTAACAATGCCTTATTTAGTTTAGAAATTAGATTCGGGGTCATAATTTTAAATTTACTGTAGGTATAACAAAAAAACATTAATCTTTTTAATTGGCCAAATATAGGTGATAAATCGCTTTTAAAGTCGATTAACAGATAAAATAAGTATTTTATCGTCATAATATGTCTTTTGTCGTGTATTTTATTTTTATAAATCATTAAGTAATTGATAATTAATACTTTATTTTTTGAGTTAAATTGATTATTTTTTTACTGTGTAAAAATATAATCTACAGTTTAATTGACCTTCTTAGGTGGTACATTTGATTGCATCACATCATTTATTTTATAAATTACTGGATTTCAATATTTTAATTTTTTAAGTTTCAATTAATGTTGTATTTATGTGTTTTAATCCTACAAATAAATTGAATTTTATTGAATAAAACAACATTTAATCGATAAAAAATGCATTTAATCGAATACTATGAAAAAATTAGTTTTAATAAGACATGCAAAATCATCGTGGGAATATGATGTAACAGATCATCAAAGACCTCTTAAAAAGAGAGGGTTTAAAGATGCTTACATGGTTTCTAACTTCTTTAAAAATAATAGTTTAACAGCTGATTTTATTATTTCTAGTGATGCTATACGTGCAAAAACTACGGCAGAAATTTTTATATCAAACTTAAATATTGATGAAAGTATAGTGAGATTTACTCATGATTTGTACGATTTTTCGGGAGAAAGTCTTGTGCGAGTTATTAAATCTTGTGATGATATAATTAATACACTTATGGTTTTTGGGCATAATCATGCCTTAACAGATTTTGTTAATACCTTCGGCGATAAATATATAGATAATGTTCCCACTAGTGGCTTAGTTATTATTGAATTTGATATTGACAATTGGAAAGGCTTAAAACTAGGAAAGACTTATTACACCTTATTTCCAAGAGACCTAAAATCCTAAGCAATAATAAAAAATTAAATTTTATTATTGCTTCAGGTTTTAAAAAACTAATATTCTACTTAAATATAATATATTTGTTTTTGTAGTAAACTTTAATAAAAATTTAATGACAAAACCAGAGGTTTCAAACAATAATAGTTACATAAATAGAGAGATTAGTTGGTTACAGTTTAACGGCAGAGTACTACAAGAAGCTTCAGATGAGACGGTACCCTTAATAGAACGTTTGCGCTTTTTAGGGATTTTCTCAAATAACCTTGATGAATTTTTTAAGGTTAGGTATGCTACAGTTAAAAGAATTGTTGATGCAGGAAAAGGCGGTAAAAATCAATTAGGAGGAATTAAAGCTAAAGAACTTCTTGAAATTATTACTCAAACGGTCATTAAACAGCAAAGTGAAAGTTTAGATATATTAAAAAGTATCAAGTCTAAATTAGAAAAAGAAAATATTTATATCATTGATGAGACTCAAATAGATAGCAGTCAACACGATTTTATTAAGCGTTATTTTATTCAAAATGTAAGTCCAGCTCTTGTTACCATTATTTTAAATGATTTAGTTGTTCTTCCCAATTTAAAGGATAGTGCAGCTTATTTAGCAGTTAGATTAGTTATATCTAATGATGAAAGGCAATATGCATTAATTGAAATACCAAAAAATATAAATAGATTTATAGAATTACCGAAACAAGGCGATAAAAACTATATCATTATGATAGACGATTTATTACGTTATTGTTTGGGTGATATCTTCAATATTTTTGACTATGATAGTATTTCAGCCCATATGATCAAAATAACTCGAGATGCTGAGTTAGATTTTGAAAGTGATTTAAGCAAAAGTTTTATAGATAAATTATCTGCTAGTGTTAAAGACAGGCAACTAGGAGAACCTCTTCGTTTTGTTTATGATAAAACAATTCATAGTGAAACCTTAGAGTATTTAATGTCGAAAATGGGTATTGATACTACTGATAGCATTATACCTGGTGGACGGTATCATAATAGGCGAGACTATATGAAGTTTCCTAGTTTAGGTAGAACAGATTTATTATATGATAAAATTGAGGCTTTACCTATAAAAGGACTTAGTTTAGAAGCGAGTATTTTCGAAGCCATTGCGAAAAAAGATTACCTACTATATGCACCTTACCAGACATTTTCATATATCGTTAAGTTTTTGCGAGAGGCTGCTTTAGACCCAAAAGTAAAGACTATAAAAATCACTATATACAGGCTTGCCGAAATTTCTCATATCGCAAGTTCTCTTATAAATGCTGCTATTAATGGTAAAGCCGTTACCGTTTCAATTGAGCTTCGTGCTCGTTTTGATGAGCAAGCTAATATTGATTATGCTCAACAAATGGAAGATGAAGGTGTAAACCTGATTTTTGGTGTTCAAGGTTTAAAAGTGCATAGCAAAATGTGTGTTATTGAAAGGGAAGAAGATGAAAAATTGAAACGATATGGTTTTATAAGCACAGGTAATTTTAACGAATCAACAGCAAAAATCTATACAGATCATACACTTTTTACTTCAAATCAAAAGATTTTAAAGGATGTAAACAAAATATTTAGTTTCTTTCAAATTAATTATAAAATGTATCAATACAAGCATCTTATAACCTCGCCTCACTATACGCAATCTTCGGTTTTTAGATTAATTGATAATGAAATTGAAAATGTTAAAGCTGGAAAAGAAGGTTTTATTCGATTAAAAATGAATAGTATTTCAAGCTATAACATGATTGATAAATTGTATGAAGCCAGTAGAGCAGGGGTTAAAATACAAATGATTGTAAGAGGTGTTTGCTCTTTAATACCTGGTGTAAAAGGCATGAGTGAAAATATTGAAGTCATAAGTATTGTTGATAAATTTTTAGAACATTCTCGAATATATATATTTGGTAAGAATGGTAACCAAAAGGTTTATATTTCATCGGCGGATTGGATGACTAGAAATATTGAAAATAGAGTAGAGGTTAGTTGCCCTATTTATGATGAAGATATTAAGAAAGAAATTCTTGATGGGTTTAATTTATCTTGGAATGACAATGTAAAAGCGCGACTTATAAACACGGCTATAGAAAATGAATATAAAATTGATGACAAGGAAAAAGTAAGATCGCAATTTGCTATGTATGATTATTATTTAAAAAAGTTAGAAAACTAAGATGCTCTCAATAAAAAAATATGCAGCTATAGATATAGGCTCAAATGCTGTAAGACTACTTATTTCAAACATCATTGAACAAAAAGGTAAACCGGTGCAGTTTAAAAAAAATTCGCTTGTTCGTGTACCAATTCGTTTAGGGGCAGATGTTTTTATTAAGAATAAAATATCAAAAGAAAATACACAACGGATACTTGATACCATGCTAGCTTTTAAACTGCTAATGAAATCACATAAGGTTGTTAAATATAAAGCTTGTGCTACTTCAGCAATGCGAGAGTCTGCTAATGGTAAAAAAATAGTGGATTTAGTTTTAGAGCATGCAGGCATAAATATTGATGTTATTGGTGGAGAAGATGAGGCTGCTATAATTGCTGCTACTGATTTGAACAAATATATAGACCCAAATAAAACGTATTTATACGTTGATGTTGGTGGAGGAAGTACTGAGTTTACGGTTATTAATCAAGGAAAACAAGCAGTTTCAAGATCGTTTAAAATTGGAACCGTTCGTTTATTGAATGATATGGTTAAAAAAGAAACATGGCAGGAATTACAAGAATGGATTGGAAAGCATTCAAAAGGATACCATAAAATTGATGTTATAGGCTCTGGTGGAAATATCAATAAAATCTTTAAAGTGTCTGGGAAAACTATGGGTAAACCACTGACTTATTTTTATATGACATCATATTATAATATGCTTCAAACCTATTCTTATGAAGAGCGTATAACCGAACTAGATTTGAATCAAGATAGGGCAGATGTTATTATTCCAGCAATGAGAATTTATCTTTCTGCTATGAAATGGAGCGGTGCCAAAAACATCTATGTTCCAAAAATAGGACTTGCCGATGGTATCATTAAAAGTATTTATTATGATACAGTTACGAGCAATACACAGTAATATTCTGCAGTTTGGCTTGTATAATTGTAATTTTTTAAATTTATAATATATCTTCGTATTTGCGTAATTACTATTAATAATAACCCAAATCTATTAATATTGAAATAAGCCTCAAGTTTTATGTTACTTCCAACTTAAATATCTTTTGGCAAATTACATCTGATAGATTAAACTAAATAACAATAAACAGATGAAAAGATTATTACTTTTAACAGTACTACTTGGTTTTTCATTTCAAGGATTTTCTCAAGATAATAATAAAGTAAAAGCTACTGAAAAAGTTAAGGACACTTCAGACGTTCAAGAAAAATGGTCCGCTTCTAATGGCATAAAGTATGGTATTAGGACAGGTTACACTATTTCGCATTTAGATTTTGATGGCACACCCATTTTGGATAACAAGCATAGAAACAGTTTATATATTGGTTTCTTGGCAAATATTGGTCTATCAAGAACGTTATCATTAGTTCCAGAAATACAGTTTTCTGCTGAAGGTGCTAATGCAGAACCTTTACATCTAGATTATATCCAAATGCCTATTTTATTCAGATTTAGATTTAGTGAAAAGTTTCATGTGGGCCTCGGTCCACAAATAGGATTGAAAGTTCACAAAACTGATGATGGGATGAAAAACATAGCGTATTCAGCCGTTATCGGTGCTGACTATAAAATTAACTATGCCATTTTTTTAGATGTTAGATATAACTACGGTATTAAAAACGTTTTTGATGAAGTATCAGGAATTGTTGCAAAAAATAGAAATATCCAATTAGGTGTCGGTTATAAATTTTAACCGTGGATAGCCTCGCCTGTTCCTAAATTACTTATAATTTTACTCTCATATTCAAGAAGTTGTCGCCATTTGGTATCAACTTCTTTTTTTTCGCCATATTGCCTAGCAAACCCTAAAAACATAGTGTAATGGTTTGCCTCACTTACCATAAGGTTTCTATAAAAATCAGCTAATTCTTTGTCTTCTAATTCTTCTGAAAGTAATCTAAAACGTTCACAGCTTCTAGCTTCAATTAGCGCTGCGTATAACAAGCGATGAACCAGTTGTGTTGTTCTGCTTCCTCCCTTAGGAAAAAACTTAAGGAGTTGAATCACATAATCATCCCGTCTATCACGACCTAAAGTCCAACCACGGCCTATAATTTTGTCATGAACCATTTTAAAATGGCTTATTTCTTCTTTTACTAATGCGACCATTTCTTGAACCAACTCAGTATACTCAGGAAAACTTACTATAAGTGAAATGGCTGTACTTGTTGCTTTTTGTTCACAAAAGGCATGATCAGTAAGTATTTCTTCTATATTTTTTTCAACAATGTTCACCCAACGTGGGTCTGTTGGTAATTTTAATCCTAGCATGGTTAATGAATTGATTCTGTGATAATTTCTTCTGTAGTTTTATTTCCTTCTTTGTCTATAATAATTTTATACTCTTTGCAGTCTTCCGATTCGATGAGGCAGAAAAAAGCAATAATAGATACATGCTCTGTATCGGCATTTGTGTCTTCTAAACTAAAGCCTCCTAATAAAGCATCATTCCAAAACTGGGTATCTTCATCTTTTCTAAAATTGGATTTACTAAAATATTCGTCAATAATTAATTTTTCATTATAGAATATTTCTAGCTTATTTGTGTAATTTCTATAGTAGTATTTATAATGAACGGTGTCAATAATAATTTCATTTAAAACATTTTGTTTCATGTTCGTAAATGTTTTTATTTTAACATGAAAGCCAGTATTTAAAATAGTATCCGTTTCTACTTCTTCATAAACTTCGGGAAAGTATTTAATAATTTCAGTTGACTTAATAGAATCTTTAAATTTAGTTATTGATTCTTTTAGCGTATCATTTTTATTTTTTCTACCATCACAGTTAAAAAATGTAATAGTTATTATAAAAAACAAAACAATTAACTTATTCATAAATAGTTATTTAAACATCTAGATCGAACGTTTTTCTTAAAATATCAATATTTGGATTTTTTTCTTTTAATTTTTCAAATTTATCAGCAGCTGTGTACGCATATTGCTTTTCCATAACTTCATTAATAGTTATAGATAAACTGATATCATAATTACTTAATGTTTTTCTTACATAGGATAATAGATCATATTGCTGGCGTTCTACTTCCACTTTATTTGTCGCATTTGGAAATTCTAAATGTATGATTGAGCCTTTAACTTTTGGCGTATCAATGGCTAAAATTGAAGCTAAATTATGTTTTCCATCTTTTCTTAGCTTTTCAATAAAAGTATTCCAAGCGGTTATGAGTTCTTTTTCAGTAAATGGCTGTGTTGGCAAGTTTTCTTCATCAACCACTACATCCATTTGTTTGATGAGATGGTCTTTTTTTGCTTTTATACTTTTTAAAGAAAGTCCTGATGCACGTTTTGATTCTTGTTTTAAAATAATCTTTGGTGGCTCTTTAACTTGAAATTGTTCAACAACGTCAAGAATCTTTTCTTCAGACTCAGATTTGTTTTCAGTTGAAGGAAGCAGGTTGTTTTTTGTTTCCGGAATTTTTACAGGAATAGGTGTAATACCTTTTTTTCTGAAGTAAGAAGCTGGAATTATGTAATGTTTGCTATTTTTTTTTTCTCCATCATGAGTGATGGAGGCAAGTTGCATAAGGCATAATTCAACAAGTAAGCGCTGATTTTTACTTGTTTTGTATTTCAGGTCACAATCGTTAGCAAGATTTATACCTTGCATGAGAAACTCTTGTGAGGCTTTTTGTGACTGTTCTAAATACTTTGTTTTGGTTCGATCGCCCACCTCTAGTAACTCAATAGTTTCTGGCGTTTTACTAACTAGCAAATCTCTAAAGTGAGATGCTAATCCGGCTATGAAATGATGCCCATCAAAACCTTTTGAAAGGGTATTGTTAAACTGAAGTAATAAATCAGGAATTTTATTTTCTAAAATAAGGTCGGTACTAGTAAAATAGGTTTCATAATCAAGAACATTTAAATTCTCGGTAACCGCCTTTCTCGTTAGGTTTTTACCTGAAAAACTTACAACTCTATCAAAAATAGAAAGTGCGTCACGCATGGCACCATCTGCTTTTTGAGCAATGATGTGTAATGCATCGTCTTCTGCTGTAATGCCCTGTTCTGAGGCTATAAATTTTAAATATTCCTTAGCATCTGTAACTGTAATACGCTTAAAATCAAAAATTTGACAACGCGATAAAATGGTTGGAATAATTTTATGCTTTTCGGTGGTTGCCAAAATGAAAATACAGTGCTTTGGAGGCTCTTCTAAGGTTTTAAGAAACGCATTAAAAGCAGCTTGAGACAACATGTGTACCTCGTCAATAATATATACTTTGTATTTTCCAACTTGTGGTGGAATACGAACTTGATCGGTTAAGCTTCTAATGTCATCTACAGAATTGTTAGAAGCTGCATCAAGTTCAAAAATGTTAAATGCGAAATCTTCGTCACTAGTTTCAGAACCGTCGCTATTAATCATTTTAGCCAAAATACGTGCACAGGTTGTTTTACCAACGCCACGAGGCCCTGTAAATAATAAGGCTTGAGCTAGATGATTATTATCAATAGCATTTAGTAAAGTGTTTGTAATGGCTTGTTGCCCAACGACGTCTTTAAACGTTTGGGGTCTGTATTTTCGAGCCGATACAACAAAATGTTCCATTGATAATTCTTAAGATAACAAAGTTAAAAATTCAGTTAAGAATTTGGAATTTTGAACTAGGAATTTAAAAGGAGTTATTAACAAAAGTAAACGGTTTGTAAGATTAAATTTTTATTGCCTTTATCAGAATAAAAAAATATTCTCGTTTAACAACCGATATACAAAAGCCTTAAACGGCCTCTTTATAAAAACTAACCTTTCTAATTAATACCTAAGCTTGCAATAGCGTTAAGGATTGCAACGGCATCCTTTTTAAAAACAAAAGGAAACTAAGACTTTGTGATAGATAAAATTTGACAAATTTTAACGTAACTCGCCGCTCTTCATGTTATTTTAAAAAGATATAGTGGAAAGCCTGACCCTTTTTTATGGGAACGCCCAAATGTTTAAATATATTTAGATTTTGGAATTTGTTTATTGTAATTTTGT